>CAZQHA010000021.1:0-19329 GCA_964592795.1 uncultured Planctomycetaceae bacterium
TCCGGCGTCGACCGTGCTCGCGTAGTTCTCGCTCGACGACGCGAACACGACCGCGCCGGATCGGTCCGCGATCGCGCGGTCGAGGACGTTCAGCGTGCTGCGCAGGTTGACGTCGAGCGTCTCGTAGGGGTGATCGGTCACGTAGCGCACGCCGACGATCGCCGCCAGGTGGAAGACCGCGTCGAAGCGCTTCTCGTCCGCGAGCGGACCGATCCCGCGCGCGAGATCGACGTGGAGCAGCTTCAATCGGCCGGCGTGCTCGCGCGCGAGCCGCTCGAGATCGCCGAGCCCGCCCTTCTTCCCGATGTCGACGGCGACGACGCTGTCGCCGGCCTCGCAGAGCTGCTTCGTGAGCTCGAACCCGATCACACCGGCGGCACCGGTGACGAGATGACGGCGTGCCATGGAGGCGGGAATGCTAGTCACCGCGCCCGCCCGCGACTAGGTGCCCCCTGGCCGCTCACGTTCGATGCCGCTAGCCTCTTCGCGCCATGCCGCCGTTCCGACTCGTCGTCCGGAACCTCTTCAAGCACAAGATCCGCGCGTTGTTGACGGTCGCGTCGATCGCGGTCGCGCTCTTCCTGCTGTGCGTGCTCCGCGCGCTCGTCGTATCGCTCGAAGCAGGCGTTCGTCACGCGGCCATCAACCGATTGATCGTCCAGTCGTCGGTCAGTCTCTTCGTCTACCTGCCGGAGTCCTACGAGCCGAAACTACGCCAGATCGACGGCGTCGAAAACCTCTGCCGCTGGAACTGGTTCGGGGGCCACTACCAGGAACCCAAGAACTTCTTCGGACAGTTCGCGACCGACGCGGACACGCTGCTCGACACGTACCCCGAGATCAAGATCATCGACGGCTCTCACGAGACCTTCGTGAAGGAGAAGACGTCCTGTCTGATCGGCAAGGTTCTCGTCGAGAAGTACGGGTTCAAGGTCGGCGACACGGTTCCGATCATTCCCACGATCTTCCAGCGTCGAGACGGTCGGGCGTGGGAGTTCAAGGTGGCGGGGGTCTACGAGTCCAGCAAGCCCAACGTGGATCAGGCCACGCTCTTCTTCCACGACGAGTACCTCGATAGAGCGCTCGAGGCCGGCGATGCGGACGGACCGCGCGGCGCAGGCTTGTTCGTGCTCAAGACGAGACCCGGCTCGGACCACACGGCGATGATGTCGGAGATCGACGCGATGTTCGAGAACGGCCCGCAGCGGGTTCAGACGACGACCGAGGCGGAGTTCCAGGCTCAGTTCGTGTCGATGATCGGCAACGTGCCGTTCTTCGTCGCGTCGATCGGTACGGGGGTCATGATCGCGATCCTGCTGGCGGCGCTGAACACGATGTTGATGGCCGCGAGAGAGCAGACCCGCGACGTCGGTGTCCTCAAGGCCTTGGGGTTCCGCGACGGCCAAGTGTTCGCGGCGCTGCTCATCCAATCGATGGTCTTGTGCGGCGTCGGCGGGTTCCTGGGAGTCGGTCTCGCCAAGCTCCTGGAACCCTTCTTCGTCGGCTTGCTGGGAACGTCGTTTCCGGCGTATGCCGTGACGAACGCGGTCATGATCGCAGGCGGACTCGTGACCGTGGGAACTGGATTCGTCGCAGGCATCATTCCGGCGCTGAACGCCAAGAATCTGGCAGTGATCGACGCATTGCGCGCGACGGCGTGACATGGCACTCGTTCCCTTCACGTACAACACGCGCAGCTTGTTCATCCGCCGTTCGGCGACGTTGCTCACGGTACTCGGCATCGGCGCGACGGTTGCCGTCCTCGCGGGAGTGCTCGCGCTGCAACAAGGGTTCGAGACTCTGTTCAGTCGCAGCGGACACGACGACATCATCGTCTTCATGCGGCCGGGCTCCACGAGCGAGGGCGACAGCATGTTCACGCTCGAGCGCGTGCAGATCTTGATGAAGACCGTGCCGGATTTCGAGCTGAACGCCGACGGTCAACCGCTGGTCTCGAGCGAAAGCTATCTCGCCGTCCGACGATTCAAGTTGGATGGCGGCGAGACGAACGTTCCCGTTCGAGGCGTGCAGCCGATGACGTTCGAGATCATGGGCGAGGCTCTACGATTGAGAGAAGGCCGCCGTCCGACGCCCGGCACCGACGAAGTCATCGTCGGCCACAAGCTCACCGACCGCATCCAGGATTGTCAGCTGGGCGACGTGATCCAGTTCAACACGACGCCTTTCCGCGTCGTCGGCGTGTTCGAGCACGATGGCCCGTATGCCTCCGAGGTCTGGGGCGATCGCGACAGGATCTCGGAAGCGCTCGAACGGCCGTTGTTCAACCGAGTCATCGCCAGGCTCAAGCCGGAGACCAACCTCGCCGAGTTCAAGACGCGGATGGAGAGCGACGAGCAGGTGCCGAGCAAGGTGATGACCGAACGCGAGTATCTGGTTTCGCAGACGCTGGTCCTCTCCACGGTGCTCCAGATCCTCGGCACGTTCCTGGCCGTCATCATGGGCGTGGCGGCGGTCTTCACCGCCACGAACACGATGCTCGCCGCGCTCGCGGCGCGCACGAACGAGATCGGGATCCTGCTCGCGCTCGGGTTCCGTCCCTTCGCGATCTTCGTCTCGTTCATGTTCGAGGCGCTGCTGCTCGGCCTGATCGGCGGGGTCGTCGGGTGCTTGATGACGCTTCCAATAGGGGGCGCGGACACAGGCACCATGAACTGGCAGACGTTCACCGAGGTGGCGTTCGCGTTCCGCATCACGCCCGAGGTGCTGATCACGGCGGTCGTGTTCGCGCTGATCCTGGGACTTCTCGGCGGAGCGTGGCCGGCGCTGCGCGCGGCGCGGATGCCTCCGACGCACGCGATGCGGCGGGAGTAGCGCGGCCCGAGGAGCCCGTTCAGCTCACTTCACGGCTGCCACTCGATCGTGTACGCATTCGAGAAGTTGCTTCGGCTCGGGGTGCAGAACGTAGCCGCATCCCTGAAGTGGACTTGGTACGCCACCGTTTCACCGGCGTGCGCCGATGCAGAAAGCGGGATGTTCGCGCCGTCCGGGTACGACGCTGCGCCGGAGGTTGCGGCTTTGACACCCAGTCGCAGCAGCGGAGCTGCTAGGCACGTCAATCCGTCGCCGAGAGGTCGCGGCGCGGCGAGCGCCGAGCCCTGCATGAACAGCGCGTAAGATCCGTGCGGCAGATGATCCGCGCGTAGCACCACTGCGCCCTGCGAGACGCTCGCGCTTCCACGACCTGAGAGCTCAGCCTGGACGCCCGACGAAGTGAGGCAGCCGCCGATGTTCACGGTCTCTGGATCCTCGGCCCAAGTCACGAACGGCGTATTGAGGCAAGGACAAGCTGTGCTCGAGTCACAGACCGGCGATCCGGGCTCGATCCGGACGGTAACGTCGTCGATCAACCAGCCGAAACCTTCGTTCGCCGTCGCGTCGCCGGCGTCGAACGTGAAACGGAGCAGGATCTGCTGACCAAGGTAGGGTGAGAGATCTGCACGGCCCTTGTGCCACGACGATCCTCTGCAGTCGTGCTGCAGCGAGATCCAAGATGAGCCGCCGTCGATCGAGAGTTCGCGCTTCGAGGCGTCGAACGGCGGGCCCCCAGGATTGCCGTCGTTGAACAGACACCCTTCGGTGTCGATGCGGTTGGCATAACGCAGCCAGGCTTTCGCTCCCGCGCCGGAGAGAGTGATCGGCGTCGACAGTTGTGCGATCTGGAGCCCAGGGAAGGCGTTGTGATAGTGGCAGTCGAAGCCCGACGCGGACCCCATTCGCAGACAGCGGACGCCACTCGGGAACGGTGCGAGCTGCGAGCCGCAGTTCTCGTAATCGTTCTCGAGCTTCCACGCCGAAGTGAGGAGCCACGCATCGGTGCCTGCCTCGAAGTTCTCGACGAAGAGCGTCTGCGCGCGGGCGGGGAGCGGCAACGCCGTGAAACCGAAGCCGACCGTGAGGCCGGCGAGAATCAGGTGACGCATCAATTCCTCCAGTCGACGCGGCCGCGCGACGTTTCCAAGAGTGTACGCGTCGCGATCTTTCCCCAGTTTCTTCGGCAACATTTCCCCGAGAATCCTGAAGAGGAGGGCACGTCCCCGGCATGCGGACGGTGCCGACCATGCCCGACTCCCACCTCTCCATGCCGCTCGAAGGCGTCCTCGAGCACTCCGGCTGGCTGCGCGAGCTCGCGCGGCGTCTCGTCCGCGATCCCAATGCGGCCGACGACCTCGCGCAGTCGACGTGGCTCGCCGCGCTCGAGCACAGGCCCGCGACCGACCGGCCGCTGCGCCAGTGGCTCGCGAGCGTCCTGCGCAACTTCGCGCGGCAGGAAGTGCGCCGGCGCGCGCGCATGCGCGCGCGTGAAGAAAGCGTCGCTCGTCCCGAGGCCGAGCCCGCCGCCGACGAGCGCCTGATGCGCGCCGCGCTGCAGCGGGAGATCGTCGACGCGGTGCTCTCGCTCCACGAGCCGTACCGCATGACGATCCTGATGCGCTTCCTCGAGGAGCGCACGCCGCGCGACATCGCGCGCGAGCTCGACCTTCCGGTCGAGACCGTGCACACGCGGATCGCGCGCGGCATCGAACGCCTGCGCGCGAAGCTCGACGCGAATCGTGGGGGAGATCGTCGCGCGTGGTTGGCGCTCCTGTGGCCGCTGGCGGAACGGCCGGGAGCCCTGTCGTCGTCCGCGCTGGGAACGATCCTCATGACTACGAAGTGGAAGCTCGCGCTGGCCGGACTGTCCGTCGTCGGCGCTCTCGCGATCTGGATGGCCGTGCAGACGGAGCCCGTCGCGACGCCGGTCGATGCGTCTACGCCGAAGAAGACCGCGCTCGCCGATCCGCCGGCGGCGCAGAGCGAGCTCGAGGTCGCGACGAGCGGCGTCGCGCGCGAGGTCGCGCCCGGCGATCCGGCCGCGGCGACCTCTGTGAGCCACGCCTCGGTCGCGGCGACGCCCGCCAAGCCGCTCGTGCGCGGCAAAGTGCTCGATCTGCGCGGCTCGCCCGCGTCGGCCATCGAGCTCGCGTTCGTGCAGGACGGAGTCGCGCTCGAGGAAGCGCCGCGCCTTTCGAGCAGCGCCAGCGGCACGTTCGAGCTCGCCGTGCCCGAGAAGCCCGGGCGAATCGTCGCCGCGGATCCCAAGCTGACCACGGTGCTGGCGGGCCTGATCGGGACCGGCGGCGCGAAGATCGAGCCGGTCGTCATCGTCTCGCGCCGCATCGCGCTCGCGGGCCGCGTCGTCGACGAGCAAGGCTTCGCGCTCGAGGGCGCGCGCATCTCGCTCGAGATCGGTCAGGACTTCCGGACGCGGTTCAAGGAAGTGCTGGACCGCTCGCTCGCCGGCAGTTGGATCGCGAAGTCCGATGCGACCGGCGCGTTCGCGATCGACGAAGCCCCCGCCGTCGACGCGGCGAAGCTGCGCGTGACCCTCGACGGCTTCCTCGACACCGAAATGGCGGCGCCGGAAGCCGGCGACCGCGGAATGCTGATCACGCTGGCGCGGCCGCGAGCGACCGATGGTTGGGTCCGCGGGCTCGTGCTCGGGCCGGACTCGAAGCCGTTGCCGGGTGCCTACGTCTCGTTCGGCATCGACTCGACGCGGACGGACGACGACGGCGCGTTCGCGTTCGACGCGAGTGACGAGAAGTCGTTCAACCACCAGATGAGCGTCGTGCCGGCGTCCCTGATCGCCGTGAAGAAGGGCCTGCAAGCGGAGCGTTTCGACGCGCCGGTCCGGGACGGCAAGCCGGATTGGCCTGCGACGGTGACGCTGCGCCTCGTGCGCGCGCCGCTCGACATCGCCGGCCGCGTGATCGGCACCGATGGCAAGCCGCTCGCGAACGCGCGCGTGTGGATCGCGGACGCGACGACGTTCGGCGCGCTGAACGATCGCCTGGCGCACGTCGAGAGCATCCTGGCGGGAGCGGAAAACGGTCCGTCGTGGCGGTTCGTGAACACCGACGCGGACGGACGATTCCGCATCGACGGGCTGCTCGAGCGCGAGTACCGGCTCCGCGCCATGGACGAAGCGACGCTGCTGCGCGTGCAAGTCGGCCCGGTGGGCGCCGGCGAGCAGGACGTCGAGCTGCGTCTCCCCGCCGACGCGCTCCATCCGCGCGTCGCCGGTCGCGTCGTCGGCAACGACGGCAAGCCGGTCGCCGGCGTGCGCATCTTCCCGATGTGCGATCCGTTCCAGCAGCGCTTCCAAGGTCAAGTCATGGGCACGAGCCACGAAGGGCTCGACGGCGTCGTCACCGATGGCGAGGGCCGGTTCGAGATCCCGAACGTGCCGAAGACGCTCGTGTACTTGCGCGTCGACGGCGAGACCGTCATTCCCTTCGAGTACTGCCGCACGCACGAAGGCGATCCCAGCGATCCGAACGCCGCGTTCACCGCGCTGCCGATGAAGTCGATCGAGAACCTGACGATCGTCGTCGACCAGCGCTGTCACCTGCAGGTCGAGCTCGCCGACCCGTCGGCGGCGGACGAGCTCTCGGTGCTCGACCGCGACGGGCGGGAGATCACGTTGAACACGTTCGTCGGCAACGGGCGCAGGGAACAGCCGCGCGTCCCGATCGTCGACGGTCGAACCGCGGCGGTCGGGCTCGCGGACCGCGGCAAGACGATCGTGCTCTTCAAGGAAGGCCGCGAGGTGTCGCGCTCCTCCGTGCAGCTCGTGCCGGGGCAGCTGCAGACCGCGCGGCTCTGACGTCAGCGACTCGGCAGCACCGCGCGCGCCGGACGCAACCCGATGCTATCGCTGCGATTCCCGGTCGCGTCGACGCCGCGGTGCGACGAGCGCGCGCTCTCCGCGATGTCGCCGAATCCGCCGCCGCGGTACACGCGGGCGCCGCTCGCCGCGCTCGGGGACAGCGGATCGAGGAGCGGGCTCTGCGTGTAGAAGACGGCGACGTAGCCGTCCGCGCACCATTCCCACACGTTGCCGTGCACCTCGTGCAGTCCATACGGGTTCGCGGCGAACGTGCCGACGGGCGCGTGGAACACGAAGCCGTCGTCGAGATCGGGCCAATCCTGGATGCCCGGCCACACCGCGCCGGCGCGCGCCGCGCTCTGATCGATGAGGTTCACGCGACCTCGCAATGTCTCACGGTCCGTGCCCGACCAATAGACCGTTTCCGTGCCGCCGCGACATCCGTTCTCCCACTGCGCTTCGGTCGGCAGCGAGAGTCCCAGTCGAGCGAGCACGCGCACGCAGTCCGGCCAGCTCACGTGCTCGACCGGATGTCGCAGGCCCTGCAAGTGCTGGCTCGGGTTCTCGCTCGTCGCGCGCAGCCACTGTCCCTGCGTCATCTCGCACTTCGAGAGGAAGTACGGCGAGAGCTGCACCCGGTGCGGCGGGACTTCGTCCGGCCGGGCGCGCGCGTCGTAGTTCGGCCCGCCGTCCACGCTCTGCTGCGCGCCCATCGTGAAGATCCCGCCGGGGATCAGCACCAGGACGAGCCCCGTGTCGTCCGTCCACTGGATGCGGCCGTCCGCGCCGCGCAGCGGAGGCTCGCCGGATTGGAGGTGCGCGAACTCCCACAGATGCGACGCGGGATCCTCGCCGATCGGAACGAGGCCGAGCTGCGGCGCGAGCGATCCTCCCGGCCACTCGGTGTAGCGGTACGGCTCGCTCCGCGAGATCGCCTCGAGCGCCTCCTTCCAACGCGGATCCCCTGAGCTCCGCGCCTCGATCGATTGCGCGAAATCGAGGCGCAGCGCGACGCCCGCGCCATGCTCCGCGGAATTGCCGTGGAGCAAACCGTGCTCTTCATCGGCGAACGCGCTCAACGCGGCGACGAGCTTCTGCATCTGCGCGTGCCACCACCTGTCGTCCTCGGAGGCGCTCGACGGCAGCGCGCGCGCTTCCATCTCCGAAAGCGAGTTTTGGAACTCGGGGATCTTCGCCGCCAGAGACTCCGCGCGCACGAGCCAGCCGCGGTAGCGATCGACGAGCGCGGGCTCGGGAGGCCAGAGCTCGTCGGCCTCCTTCACCAGGTCGTCGAGCGTCTGGAACGCGGAGAGGCGCAGCACGTTCGCCTTCTCGCGCTTCGCGAGCGCTTCCTGCTCCTTCGCCGCGCGCTCGTTCCGCTCCGCGAGGATGCGGCGCGACTCCGCGAGAGCCGCGCTCGAGTCGGCATTGCGTTTGAGCGAGCTCATCACGACGAGCCCGGCGCACAGCGCGAGCACGCCGGCCGCGAGCGCTGCGGCGAGCGGCCGGTTGCGCTCGATCCACTTCTTCGTCTCGGCCCACGTGCCGGTCTCGTACGCTCCGACGACGCGGTGCTCGAGGTACGCGCGCAGGTCCTCGGCCAGCGACTGCGTGTTCGGATAGCGGTCCGCGGCGTCGCGCGCCATCGCCTTGTCGCAGATCGCGACGAGCTCGGCGGGGATGTCCTGGCGCAGGAGAGCGAGCGGCTTCGGCGGTCCTTCGAGGACCCACAGGAGCATCGTGCGGCTGCTGACGCGCGCTCCGCGGGGAACGTAGGGCATCTTGCGCGCGAGCAAGTGGTAGAGCATCGCGCCGATGGCGTACACGTCGGAGCGCGCCGAGAGCTGATCGACCTCGCCGCGCGCCTGCTCGGGCGGCATGTAGGCGGGCGTCCCCATGACGTCGCCGTCCATCGTGACGAGCGGTGAATCGTCGGAGTCGTCGCGCTCGCCGCGGCGCTCGGTGCGCACCGACGACAGCGACGAGCCGAACTCGGGCCGCAGGCGGAGATCGTGCCGGTCCTTGCGTCCGAGCACGTGCGCGAGCCCCCAGTCCATCACGTACACCTCGCCGAACGCTCCGACCATCACGTTCGCGGGCTTGAGGTCGCGGTGGATCACGCCCTTGCTGTGCGCGTAGGCCATCGCCTCGCACACCTTCAGCATCACGAGCAGCGCGCGCGTCTCGTTCCAGCCTTCCTTCTCCTCGAAGACGAGGTTGAAGACCTGCTTGAGATCGCGCCCCTTGACGAGCTTCATCGTGAAGTAGACGCGTCCGTCGGAGTCGAGACCGAGCTCGTGCACCGGCGCGATGCCGGGGTGATCGAGCTGACCGGTGACTTGCGCCTCCTCGAGGAATCGGCCGAGCGTCCTCGAATCGACCGGCGTCGCCGCGACGTCGGCGGTCGCATCCTCCTTCCCGAGGATCACCTTCATCGCGAGCGTGCGCCGCAGATCGCCGTCCCAGACCTTGAGGATCGCGCCCATGCCGCCGCGCGCGATCTCGCCGAGCAGCCGGTAGCGCGAGCCCTTCAACGACGAATCGGCGAGACGCCGCAAGAGATCGCTCGACGAGCCCGTCGGCGAGCGGTCGGGCGCGGCGTCAGCGTCCGGCTCGAGCGACACCGCCGGATCGGCGTCGTCGCCGTATTCCTGTCGGAGGCGCTCCGCGAACGAGTCGCCGGTGGGGTCTGGCGAGCGGGTCATGCGCGAGGGGGAGCGAACATGCTCCCCGAAGAGAGACGCCGCGCCTAGCTGCCGCGTTCCGTCCGCGTCATGAGCGCCGGCAGGCGCACCGGATCCGACGTCTCCGCGTAGCTCTCGCGGCCGCGGTGCACGTACGCGCGCGCGGGCTCGCTCGGGCTGCGCGGCGCGGGCAGGCCCGATCGCTCGAGCAGCTCGACGTCCTCGCCCGGGTCGATGACCTGCACGATGCGGCTCGCGACGTACGGGCGCAGGGCGGCCTCGGCCAGCGTCCGCGTCGCCTCGTCCGAGCGCGCGCCGACGATCGTGACGTGCACGGGCTCGTGGAAGAGCAGGTCGACCGCGCGCCCGTAGCCCGCGACGAAGTGGCCGTAGCGCTTGTAGTCGGTGACGAACGAACTCAGCGTCTCGCGCGCGGTGTCGGCGTAGTCGTTGTCGCGCGTCAGGTGCGCGAGGCGCAGCAGCGCTTCCGCCATCACCGAGTTCTCGAGGATCGATCGGTTGCGGCGGCGCAATCCGCCGCGCGCCGTGGGATCGAAGAGCGTGTCGTAGAAGCCCGCGTTCTGGCTCTGGAGGTTCTCGATCGAGAGGTCCGCCAGGCGCCGCGCCGGCGCGAGGTAGCGGTTCTCGCCCGCGAATTGCATCGCGTCGATCAGCGCGCGGAGCATGTACGCCTGGTCGCTGAGCAGACCCGGGAGGTGATAGCCGCCATCCCAGTAGTGGTACATGCCGCGCGTGTTGTCGAAGAGCTCCTCGAGCAGGAAGTCGAGCGTCGCGAGCGCCTGCTCGCGATGTCGCGGCTCCTTGAGCACGACCGCCGCCTTGAGCAGCGACGACACCGCGATCGCGTTCCAGTTCGTGAAGATCGTCGGATCGCACGCCGGCGCGCCGAACTCGCGCCGCGCCGCGCGCGTCGAGAGGTGCGCGTACGCCGGGCTCGCGTCCTGGCTGCCTTTGAACGCGCGCGTCTCCGTGTCGAGCAGCGTCTCGTACATCCAGCTCAGGATGCCTTCCGCGGTGCGCTTGAAGGACTCCTCGCCGAGCGTCTGCCACGCCTCGAGGTAGGCGTGCAGCCGCTGCGCGTTGGAGTCGAGCATCTTCTCGTGGTTCGGCACCGACCAGTCGGGCTGCGTCGCGTAGCGATAGAAGCCGCCCTCGACGGTGTCGTGGATCTCGCCCTCCTGCATGTGGCGCAGCGTGCGCCGCACGAGCTGGAGCATCGACGTGTCGCCGGTCTGCGACCAGCGGATCAGCGCGAAGTCGATCGCCTCGACCTGCGGGAACTTGTGCTCGCGTCCCCATCCGCCGTACACGGGGTCGGCGCTCTCGAGCACAGTGCGCGCGACGTGCTCGACGACCTCGAGCGAGAGCTTGGGCTCGCGCGACTGCCCTCGCGCCGGGACGAGCTCCTCGGTGCGGCGCGCGGCCTCGAGCTCCGCGATGCGCGCGCGGATCAAGTCGCGGTTCTGCGCGTAGTAATCGGCGACGAGATCGAGGCGCGCGAGCAGCGGCTCGACCTCGAGGTACGTGTCGGTCGCGAGGAGCTCGCCGCCGTCGTCGAGCCAGGCCAGCGTCGGCCAGCCGCCCTTCGAGTAGCGCGCGTCGATGTCGGGGCGGCGGTCCTTGTCGACCTTGATCGTGACGAAGCGCTCGGCGAGCCGTTCGCGCACGCGCGGGTCGGCGAGGACGTTGTCCTCGAGCTCGCGGCACCAGCGGCACCACGACGCCCGCACGAAGAGCAGCACGGGCAGGCCCCGCTCACGCGCGCGGGCGAAGGCTTCGTCGGTCCACTCGAGCCACTGCATGTCGAACGGGGCTTAGGCTAGTGGAGCGGCGCGCCCACTTGCATCAGAAAAACCCGACGCAAGCGGCGCCGTCAGGCTTCCGCAGCGCGCGCAGGCGGCGCCTGGGCGAGATCCGGGAGCGGGACGCGCGTGTAGTCGAGGAGCGGGCACTCGGAGTAGAGGCTGTCGAGCTCGTAGTACTCGCGAGCTTCGGGCTGCAAGACGTGCACGACCACGTCCATGTAGTCCAGCAAGACCCACCAGCCGAGGTCGGCGCCCTCGACGCGCGAGTGCCGCTCGCCGGCGGCCTTCAACCCGACGTGGATCTCGTCGAAGATCGCGCGGACGTGCGGCCGCGAGAGACCGGACACGAGCACGAAGTAATCGGCGACCTTGATGTGCTCCGCGACGTCGTAGACGCGGATGTCCACGCCCTTCTTGCGGTCCGCCAGGACGGCAGCGGCGGCCGCCAGTTGCTTGGGATCGATGAGTGAGCTCCTTTTGCCGGGTGGGGGGAAGCAGATTCTAGCCTCGAAACAGGAGAGATGGGCGCTGGGCGTCGGCGGGCTCCACCGATGGGCATGAGCGCGCGAAACGCGCGCTCAGAGAGGATCGCCGGCCGGCGGCGGAGGCGGACCGGGCTCGCGCTTCCGCATGCGCGACCACACGTACATGGTGATGAGTAGCGACACGACGCCGAACGCCAGCCACAGGTGCAGACTGTGCATCTTGTGGCGCAGCTCCTCGACCGACGCGCCGAACCACTTGCCGAGCCAGATCGACGTGGGCACGGAGATGATCACGCCCAGGCTGTCGAGGATCAGGAACCGGGCGTAGCTCATGCGCAGCGTGCCCGCGACGAAGTAGCCCGGGATCCGCAATCCCGGCAGGAACCGGCACGTGAACACAGCCCAGTTGCCGTGCGAGGCGAAGCGCCGCTCGAGCGTCGCGAACCGTTCCGGATGAAGGACCTTCTTCGCCCACCGCGATCGCAGCGCCGACAGGCCGTACGCGCGGCCGAGCCAGTAGGGGATCGAGTCGCCGATCAGGATCGCGGCCGAGCAGACGAGCGTGATGCGGACGAACTCGACTTTGCCTTGGTGCAGGAGGAGCCCGGAGCCGATCAGCGCGACTTCCTCGGGCATGGGCAGACCCACGCCGCACAGGAGCAGGAACGTGAACGGAGCCAGGTAGTGGAAGCGGCCGAAGAGGCTGTCGAGCAGCTCCGAGACGTCCATCGGGAGGAACACGGACGGAGATGGTAGCGGCGGGATCGGGCACTTCACCGGTCCGTCGCCACGAACCGTGAGCGCCGTGAACCGCGCCGCAGCGTGCGGTCGCTAGTGTCTGGACTCCGCCCGCTCTCGCGCGAGCGCGGCGGCCTCGGCACCGAGCCGGTGGCCGAGCCGCGCAGATCGCTCGAATGCATCCGCGGCGCGCTCCCAGGCTTCGCGACGGCTCGCCGGCCAGGCGCGGTCGGCGTCCTCGAGCGATCCGAAGTACGCGAACGCGACGCCGCGGGCGAAGGCGATCTCCTCGGGATCGCGCGCGAGCGCTTCTCCGCGGTCCAAGAGGTCGAGCCCGGCGCGGATCCACTGCCGGCGCGCGTCGGGATCGGGCTCGCGCGCGATCGACGCGCGCTCGTACAGGAAGTGGTGCGACAGGAAGATCCACCCGCCCGAGTCGCTGGGCGCGAGCCGCAGCGCGAGCTCGGCGCGCGCGTACGCCACGGCATGGCGGCCGCGGCGCAGCGCGCCGTCCGACCGGATCCATTGGACGTCCGCGGCGAGACGCGCCATCGGTCCCAGGAGCCGCTCGGCGAGCGAGCCGTGCGCGGCGCCGTCTTGCGCGGACAGCGCGCGCGACGACCACGCGAAGAGCGCGAGCACGGCCGCCCAGGCGACGGCGAGCGCGATGCGCCGCGCGCTCACGTCTCGCGCCTCCAGCGCACGAGCCCGCTCGCGGCGAGCGACAGCCCGACCGCGAGCGCGCCGAGCGCTCCCGCGTACGCGCGCGGGTCGACCGCGCGCGGCACGCGGCCCTGGGCCGCGATCGCGAGCGCCTCGGGCAGGTCGGCGCCGGGAATCCACGCGCACGGTCCGTCGGCGAGCCACGCGGCGAGCCACAGCGCGAGCACGGCGGCCGACGCGCTGGGCGCGCTGATCCAGGCGCCGAACCCCATCGCGAGCGCGATCCACGCGCAGGCCGCCGCGCAGAGGCGCAGCGCGATCGCGCGATCGGCGGCGCGGGCGTCCGCGACCGGCGTCCAAAGCTCCGCGGCGTCGGACAGCACGAGGACCCGCGCGTCGCGGTCGGCGACCGACAGATCGAGCGCGACCGCCGGCGCCGCGGCGGGGAGCTCGACCTCGATCGTCCCGCGCGAGCCGATGCGGCGGCGTGCGCTCGCTTCCCGCCCGTCGACTCGCGCGCGGAGCACGACCTCGGTCGACGCGCCGGAGCCGGCGCCGAGTCCGAGCTCGACGCGCACGCGTGTTCCCGCCGCGCGGACGCCGAGCGGCAGATCCGCGGTCCAGGCGCGCGCGTGCGCGCCGTCGACCCACACGCCGCCCGGCGACGCGACCTCGCCGGCGAGCTGGTAGCTCGCGTCCGCGCGTGGAGTCTTCGCCGCGACGAGGACCGACCAAGCGACGACGAGCGTCCACGCGCCGAGGACCGCGCCGCACGCGGTGGAGGTCGCGATCGCGAGGCGGCCCGCGGCTCGCGATCCCAGCCAATCGACCTCGCCCGTCGCGCGCCAATGCGCGACGACCGCCGCCGCGCGCACCACGCAGATCGGCGCGATCGCGAGCGCGAACGCCGTCCAGTAGCCTTGGCGCACGAGCCCGGCGCGCACGGAGTCCGCGAGCTCCGCATCGAGCTCCGCGCCGAGCGCGGCGGCGCCGGCGCCCCAATCGTTCGCGGAAAGGATCGCCGCGAGCCCCGCGGTCCACAGCAGGATGCCCGGTGCGAGCGCGCGCCTCAGCGCGAGTGCCGCGAGCCGGGAGGAGAATCGCGGCGCGCCGGTCATCGCGGGACCGCGCCGCGGTACAGATCGAGCAGCGTCCGCCCGCGCAGCAGCTCGCGCGGGGCTCCACGCTCGGCGATGCGGCCGTCGAGCAGGACGGCGAGGTCGTCGCACCGATCGAGGAGATCGGCGACGAGGTGCGACGAGAGCACGATCGTCGCGCCGCGCGCGCGCGCCTCCGCGAGCAGGCTCTCGAGCACTTCGAACCCCTGCGCGTCCAGACCCGCGGTCGGCTCGTCGAGCAGCACGAGCTCCGGCTGGTGCACCCACGCTTGCGCGAGGCCGAACCGCCGCAGCATCCCGCGCGAGTAGCGCGAGAGCCGCGTGCGCGCGTCGCGCTCGAGCCCGACGATCGCCAGCAGCTGGTCGCACGCGCGCCGCAGCTCGGCGCCGCGCAGTCCTTGCAGCGATCCCAGGAGCTCGAGGCACATCCGCGCCGAGAGCTCGCGCGGGTACGGCGAGTCCTCGGAGAGATAGCCCACTCGACGGCGGATCCGGCCGTCGCTCGGAGAGCCGCCCAGCACTTCGACGGTACCCGAGCTCGCGCGGTCGATGCCGGCCAGGATGCGCAGCAGCGTGCTCTTGCCGGAGCCGTTCGGCCCGGCGAGTCCGAGAGTGCTCCCGCGCGCGACCTCGAGGTCGATCCGCTCGAGGACGCGCTTGTGCCGCAGCCCCAGCGCGAGCGGATGACGCTGCTCGACGGCGGTGAGGCGCACCACGGAGTCGGACACGGCGCGCAGCATAGGCGCGCGCGCGCGGACCAACAAACCGCGCTCCGGGCGAACCGCGCTACTGGCCGAACGCGGCCGCGGCGAAGCCGACGACCTCGTCGCGCCATTCCTTGCGCCGCAGGAAGCCGCCGCCGTTGTGCGGGCCGTCGGTCGCGAGGAAGCTCTTCGGTCCGCGCGCGGCGTCGAAGAGCGCGCGGCCGTGCGCGAACGGCACGACTTCGTCGTCGGGAGTGTGCACCACGAGCACAGGGCGCTCGAGCGCGCCGATCTTGGCCTTCGAGTCGAATTGCAGTCGCGCGAGCCAGCGCACCGGAACCCACGGGTAGAGCTCCGCGCCGATGTCGGGCAGCGACGTGAACGTGTTCTCGAGCACGAGTCCGGCGACCCTGCGACGGCGCGCCAGCTCGATCGCGACCGCGCCGCCGAGCGATTCACCGAGGACGAGGATCCGTTCCGGGGGGATGCCTTCGACGCGGATCAAGTGCTCGTGCGCGGCCTCCGCGTCGAGGTACGTGCCCTCTTCGGTCGGTCGGCCCTCGCTGTTGCCGTATCCGCGGTAATCGAAGAGCAGCACCGAGAATCCGGCGCGCGCGAAGAACTTGACCGCGACGAGCCGCGACTCGACGTTGCCCGCGTTGCCATGGCACATCAGCACGGCGCCCGCCGGCTCGACGGCGGTGCGCCCTTGTGCGGGCACGAACCAGGCGTGGATCGCGGTGCCGTCGCGGGTGACGAGCGACAGGTCCCGGTAGTCGAGACCACTCGACGCGGGCGTCAACTCGGGAGCGGCGCCGGGATAGAAGATCAGCTTCTCCTGCAACAGGAGGATCGCGAGGCACACCAATCCGTAGATTGCGAGCAACGACAGAACGATCCAGAGCACGCTCGAACTCCAATTCGCCACGCGAGAACTGTCACGATCCGCACGGGCGACGAGCAGAGGGATCGGCCGGCGCACAGACACGCCCCGCCGCGAATTATACGCTGAATCGGATGGCATGGATGGGATGGTGGAAACCACTAATTCGACGGTTCCGGCCGCGAGCGGCGCCGGTGATCGAGCTGACGCTCTTCACGCGGTCGAACTGTCCTCTGTGTGATGAGATGAAGTCCGAAATCGCGCGCGCCGGCCTGCCGGAACGTTTCCGACTGGTCGAAGTCGACGTGGACGGCGATCCCCGACTGGCGGAGGAATATGGACGATCGATCCCCGTGCTCGAAGTCCAGGGCCGCCCCTTGTTCAAAGGTCGATTGACAGCCCCCGAGCTGCGCCGCAAGTTGGACCGGAGAGTCCCCGACCCGCGCGGCCCCTGACTCGATGCCTCGCCTGTACCTACTGTCCGGCGCCGACGTCGGGAAGAGCTTCGAGGTCGGTCACGGCGCGACGTTCGGCCGCAGTCCGGAGTGCACCGTCCACCTGCGCGACGCGTCGATCAGCCGCCTGCACGCGCGGCTGGAGCTCGACCGCGAACGTTGGACGATCGTCGACACGCAGTCGCGCAACGGGCTCTCGATGGGCGGACAGCGCGTGCCGAGCGCGATCCTGGCCGACGGGGACGAGTTCACGCTCGGCGACGTGCTGCTGCGGTTCCGAGGCGAAGTGGCTGCGATTCCGGCGCCGGTCGCGGTGCCGCGCGCCGCGCCCGCGCCGACCGAGAGCGATTCGATCGAGCTCGAAGGGGACTGGTCGGAATCGTCGACCGCGTTTCCGACGGCGAAGCCGCTCGCGGAGACGGCGATGCGGCCCGCGGCGCCGACCGCATCGGCCGTGGCTCGGGCTCCGGCCGCATCCGACCGTTCTCGCCCCGTGCTCCAGTACCAGCGCGTGGAGCCACGCGACGGCTTCGTCAATGCCGACTTGTCGCAGCTCCCCGGGTGGGCTCGATTCGGCCTCTACGTGCTCGCCGCGCTCCTCGCCGCGGGGATCTTCTTCATCGCGTTCAAGGGCACGCTGTTCCTCAAGGAGCGCGCGCCCGGGAACGCTCCGGAGCTCCCCGACGCGACCGAGTGAGGGATCGCTCAAGACGGCGGGTCCCGGCGCACGAAGGGAGATCCTTCCGCCGGCACCATGGAATTCGCACCGCTCCTCCACCGCGTCGCGCAGCTCGCGCGGCTCGATCTGCGGACCCTCGAGGCCGCGGCGTCGCGCAGCTTCGTGATCGGACGCGGCATGCGTGAGCGCCGCAAGCGCGCGTACTTCCTGCCGAACCAGATCGAGCGCGTGGTCGCGTCGCACGTCGAGACGACGATCGAGCACGAGATCGCGCGGATCTCGGAGGTCGACGTGGAGCACGTCCCGACGCTCGCGCACGTGATCCCGGACGCGCGGCTGCTCCACGGCTGCGTGTACGCACGCCGCGGGCGGCTCGTGCTCGCCGACACGCGGCCGCCGCTCGTCGGTTCCGACGCCGAGCACGAGCTCGACGTCGGCGCCCTGGCCGTCTCGTACACGGGCAACCGTTATTTCGGTCACTGGCTGAAGGACGACACCACGCTGAACCTCGTCGCGCGCGAGTTCGCGCCGCCGGTCGCGACGGCGCGCCCGCCGTACGTGCACCAAGCCGGTTGGGAAGCCGTGCTCCGGCTCGACGCGCGGCCGATGGCGACGGCGCGCTTCCGCGAGCTGCTCGTGATCCAGGACATCGGACAGAACGAGCACCGCCGCAGCCGCTACGAGGTCTTGCGTCGGCGCGTCGCGGACTTTGGACCGCGGACCGCGGCGCCGGGCGTCTACTTGCGACAAGGCAGGAGCACGACGCCGCGCGGTTGGATCGACGCCGAGCGGACGGAGGAGCGGCTCGCGCGCCGCGGGTTCGCGATCGTCGAGCCCGAGACGATGACGGTCGGCGAGCTGCACCGCGTGCTGAACGGCGCACCGGTCGTCATCGGGCTCGAGGGAAGCCAGATGTCGCCGTCGATCCTGACGCTGCGCGAAGGCGGCGCGGTCGTGAACCTCCAATCGCCGTTCCGCTTCAACAACCTCTACAAGGACTACACCGACGCGCTCGGGCTGCGGTACGCCTTCGTCGTGGGCACGCCCGAGGGCGAGCGGTTCACGATCGACCCGGACGAAGTGGAACGTACGCTCGACTTGCTCGAGCCCGCGCGCGCTCAGGTCGCCGCGGCGTAGCACGCGTCGAGCCACGCCGCCGCCGATCGATCCCAAGTGAAGCGCGACGCCCGCTCCGCGTTTCGATCGAGCACTTCCGGACTGGCTTCGAGAGCCGCGCGGATCGCGCGCGCGCACTCCGCCGGATCGCCGGGCGGGAACGACGGCGCGTCGTCGCCCGCGACTTCGAGCAAGCTCGCGATGCGCGCGACCGCCAGCGGGACGCGCGCGCGCTGCGCCTCGAGCGCGGCGATCCCGAAGCCCTCGACGCGCGACGGCACGACCACGCACGCCGCGCCGGCGTAGAGCCGCGGGAGCTCTCGATCCTCGAACGGCCCCAGGAACCGGACGCGGGCCGCGACACCCAGGCTCCGTGCGGATCTCTGGAGTCGCTCGCGCTCGCGGCCCTTCGCCGCGCCCGCGAGCACGAGCCGCGGCAAGGACGGGTCCGCGGCCAGCGCGCGGATCACGAGCGCGAGGTTCTTCCGCGGCTCGACGTGCCCCACGCACAAAAGCGGCGCGTCGCTCTCCGCCGCGCGCGGCAGCGGCACGAAGTGATCCGCCGCATTCGGGACGAGATGCACGCGCGCGGCGTCGACGTCGAGCTCGCGGACGAGCTCTCCGCGCACGCTCTCGCTGACCACGAGCACGCGCGCGGCGCGCCGGGCCGCGCGCTCGATCGCGCGCCTCGCCAGCGCGCGCACCGGCGCGCTCGAGAACACGGGATCGAGCCGCCGCAGATCGTGGATCGTCAGCGTGTACGGCGCGCGTGGCGCGGCCGGCGCCGGGAGATGTGCGGTGTGCACGAGGTCGAACGGCGTTCCCGCGCGCTCCGCATCCGCGAGCACGCGCCGCAGCGCGCGCCCTTCGAACGTCGCGCGCACCGCCGGCGGACCGGCGGGGACGCGCGTCGCGATGCGCGCGACGCTGGTCGGAAGCGGAAGAGCGACCGGCGTCCTGCCTTCCATGACCGCGAGCGCGCCGCCGCGCTCCGCGAGAAGGCGCGCGAGCCGGGGGAGCAGCTCGGCGTTGTGCCGTCGCACGCCGCCCATCGGCTGCCCGAGCACGCTGCCGAGCACGAGCACGCGCGGTGCGCGCGCGCTCACCGGAAGCTCTCCCAGATCGACTCGACGCCCTGCGCGGTGCGATCCCACGTGAACTCGCGCGCTCGCGACGCGAGAACGCCGCGCAGCGACTCGCGCTCGCGGAGCGCGCGCTCGAGACCGTCCGCGACCGAGGCCGGATCGTCGGGATCGACGTGGATGCCGACGGGGCCGGCGACCTCGGCCGGCGCCGTGTCCCGCGCGA
>CAZQHA010000022.1:0-18741 GCA_964592795.1 uncultured Planctomycetaceae bacterium
CGTCCTTGATGTCGAAATTCGCCACCAAGTCGTCGACCGAGAAGATCTCGGTCGCCCCATTGAGCGCCCAGCCCTGCAAGCACAGGAAGTTGACCACGGCTTCCTTCGGAAACCCCCGGTCGCGGTAATCCTGCAGCGCCGTATCGCCGGTGCGCTTGCTGAGCTTCTTGCGATCCGTGCCCAGCATCAGCGGCAAGTGTCCGAACTCGGGCGGATCGACGTCGAAGGCCTTGTAGAGGAGGACCTGCTTCGGTGTGTTGACGAGGTGCTCTTCGCCGCGCAACACGTGCGAGATCTGCATGTCCACGTCGTCGCACACGACGACGAAGTTGTACGTCGGGTTGCCGTCGCTTCGAACCATCACCCAGTCTTCGACTTCCTTGTTGTCGAACACGACCTCACCGCGGACGTGATCGAGGAATCGAGTCGTGCCTGCCGGTACCGCGAATCGCAACGTGAACGGTTCTCCAGCGGCGGCTCGCGACGCCGACTCCGAGGAAGGAATCGCGCGGCACAACCGGTCGTACGCGGGGTTCTCCTTGCGCGCCGATTGCTGTGCGTTGAGCTGCTCGATGCGCTCTCGGCTGCAGAAGCATCGGTATGCGTGCCCTTGCGCGGTCAGCTGCCGCGCGAGCTCTCGATGCCGCTCGACGCGTTGAGACTGGTGGTACGGCCCGTGAGGCCCGCCGACATCCGGACCTTCGTCCCAATCGATGCCCAGCCATCGCAGACCATCCAGGATCGCGAGCTCGAACTCCCGGGTCGACCGCTCCGGATCGGTGTCCTCGATGCGCAGCAAGAAGCGGCCTCCATACCGGCGTGCGTAGGCCCAATTGAAGAGCGCCGTGCGCGCTCCGCCTACGTGGAGACTGCCGGTAGGGCTGGGAGCGAATCGAACACGGATGGGTCGCGCCACGCAGGATCCTCGGAAGGAAGCGCGGAAGATACCGAGCCGCGGGGGTCCTCAGGAAGCGAGCACTCGCGCACGCGACCTCCCGCACGCGCAGCCGCGGACCACGGCGATCCCACGGGTGATCGGCACGGAGCCTGAAAGCAGCCCGCGCGTGAGGTGATCACACCCGGGGGTTGCGGCGTGGTGCGGGTCCGAGCGCCGCCATAGGATCAGCGCATGTCGATCAACTTGAAAAAGCCCGGTCGGGAGTGGTGCTGCTGCACGAGCACCTCGACGGCGGATTGAGACCACGCACGATCCTCGCCCTGGCTCGCGAGGCGGGGTATCTCGAACTCCCGGAGTCGGACGACGAGAAGCTCGCCGACTGGTTCGCCGCCGGCGCTTCGCGCGGGAGCCTCCCGCTGTACCTCGAGGGCTTCCGGCACACGATCGCGCTGATGCAGACCGCCGAAAGCCTCGAGCGCGTCGCCTACGAGTTCGTCGAGGACATGGCCCGTGACGGCGTCGTGTACGCCGAGGTGCGGTTCGCGCCTCACTTCCACACGCAGCGCGGGCTCGGCCTCGACGGCGTGATGACCGCGGTGATGAAGGGCCTCTCACGCGGGCAGGACGACTTCGGCGTCGTCGCCGGCGTCATCGTGTGCGCGATGCGCAACCTCAGCGCGATGCTCTCGATGCAGATGGCGGAGCTCGCCGTAGCGTGGCGCGGCCACGGCTGCGTGGGGTTCGACCTCGCGGGCGAGGAGGCGGGGCACCCGGCGAAGCACCACATCGACGCGTTCCAGCTCGTCAAGCGGATGAACGCTTCGATCACGATCCACGCCGGCGAGAGCTTCGGGCCCGAGAGCATCTGGCAAGCGCTCCAGTACTGCGGCGCGCACCGTATCGGCCACGGCACGCGGCTCATCGAGGACATGGTCCTCTACGACAACAAGGTCATCAGCCTCGGACCGCTCGCGCAGTACGTCCTCGACCACCGGATCCCGATCGAGATCTGCCTCTCGTCGAACATCCACACCGGCGCGGCGGCGTCGCTCGAAGCGCATCCGTTCCCTCATTACATGCGGAAGGGCTTCCGAGTGACGCTCAACACGGACAACCGGCTGATGAGCCGCACGTCGATGACCGACGAGTACATGCTCGCGGTCGAGCACTACGGGTGCACGCTCGACGATCTCGAAAAGATCGCGATCAACGGGATGAAGTCCGCGTTCGCGCACTACGACGAGCGGATCCGTCTGATCTTCGACCGGATCAAGCCCGGGTACGCGAAGCTGCGCGAGGAGATGCGGGCGCGCTCACGCGACGGCGGTCAGGGGTAGCGCGCTTCCACCACCGTGTGGATCCCTCCACGGATCAGGAAGTCGCCTTCGACCGTCAGCGCACGCGGAGCCAGCACGCGAACGAGGTCGTCGAGGATCCGGTTGGTGACCGCTTCGTGGAAGTGTCCTTCGTTCCGGAACGACCACAGGTAGAGCTTGAGGCTCTTGAGCTCGACGCACCGATCGCCGGGCACGTAGCGGATCCGGATCGTCGCGAAGTCGGGCTGCCCCGTGCGCGGGCACAGGCACGTGAACTCGGGACACTCGAAGCGGATCTCGTAGTCGCGCCCGGTGTTCGGGTTCGGGAACCATTCCAGGTCCTTGGAAGCTTGCGTCGGCATTCGACTCCATCCGCGTTCACTGAGAGGTCCGTCGCCCGCTCGCGCGCGCTATCGCCGCCCCGCCCACGCGGTATTCGAGCGACCACACGATCGGACCGTCCGAAGAGCGCTCCCACTCGGATGCGCCCTTGAACAGGAGCTCCGGCGCGACCTGCGTGGCGACGAATTCGGCGTAACGGTAGCGGCCGAGGTCGAGCACGCCAACCACCCATCGAGCTTCGCCGTGCAGCGCGCGCGGCAGCTGCGCCTCGGGCGGCGAATCGAAGCCCCAATCATCCGAGCGGACGTCGGGCGGCGCGATGTGCGCGAGCGGTGCAACGTCGGCCAGGATCTCCGCCGAGACGATCTTGGACAACGAGCGCTCGAACCAAATGCGGGCGATGCGCTTGCCGGCCAGCCACTCCAGCGACCGGGAGAGATCGAAGACCGCCACCGAACCGTCGCGTCCGGCGATCCACACGCCCTCGATCGATCCGTTCTCGAACTCCTGCGATCGCGAGCGCCAGCGCATGAGCGGCGGCTCGGTGGTGGATGCACCCGGCAACGCGGTGACTCGTACCGCGCGGTGCGCGCGCGGATCGAGACCCAAGACGGGCGAGCTTCCGGCATCGCGCCAGAGCAGCGGTCCTTCGGAGGGTTCTGCGGGCTCGAGTCGAATCGCCGGACGTCCCGCCGATCCGCCGGACGCCGGTTCGAGCAGGACGACCAATCCGTCGCGACAGAGCATCTCGAACTCGGGCTCGCGCGACAGCGCGTAGAGCGTCGCGCGATCGAGTCCTACGCCGGGGTTCGCGCTCGCTCCGGCGACGAGCGGCAGCGAGTCGCCCAGCACCGCGAGCCCGGCGACGGAACCGGGTGGGCTCAGCACGAACACCCGAGCATCCGCTCCGTACGCTTGCCTCGCGCGCGCGACGTCGTGAGTGAAACGCGCGAGCTCCGCGGACGCGATCGGCCACGAGCTCGCAGCAGAGTGCGCGAGCGCTGCGTAGCCCGCGCACATGACGAGCGGCAGCGCGGTTCGGCGGATGCCGCTCACGGCCGTCGACGTGACCGCGAATCCGGCGGCCATCACCACGGCTCCCGGCAGGAGCACGTGCACGTTCGTGAAATCGGCCGCGCGGACGCACGTTCGCGCATTCGGCAGCAGCGCGAGCGCGAGCGCGGCCGTCCACGCGAGGAGGATCCAGCCCCACAGCTTCGGTGCGGATCGCGCCGCGACGAGGGCGGGTTGGAGCGCGAGCAACGCGAGGAGTCCTGCGACCGTGTAACCAACGGCGGGATGGATCCCCGGAGGGACCGGCAAGAGCAGCACGCCGAGCTTCTCGACGGCGCAGTCGAGAGCCGGGATGCCGGGGGAACCCGCGCCCTGGGCGAGGAGCTCCGCCGGTCGCGCGACGCCCAGTGACGCTCCGATCCACAAGTCGAGCGAGACGAGGACCGCGAATCCGACCGCCGTGGTCAGCGCCGTCCGCAGTCGCGCTGCGATCGATCGATGACGTCGCGCGGACGAGTATTCGAGCACGGCCAGGATCACCGGCAGGAGCAGCGCGAGGTCCGACGCGAGCCCGCACAAGGCCGCGCACAGCAGGGCGAAGAAGAGGCGCGGCGTGGAGCGCTCCTGGCGGGCACGCATGAAGACGGCGGCCGCCAGCGCGCCGAGCGCGATCGCCAAGAGATCGCCGCGCGCCGCCGGCGAGGCGACCGCAGGGACGGCGAACGGATGCGTGGCGAGGATCATCGCGCTCGCCCACGACGCCGATCGCGCGACCTCGCTGCCCCACCACGGGACGAGAGCGCGCTGCACGGTGCGTCCGATCATCCAGCCCGCGAGCAGGAGGCAGAGCAAGTTCTCCGCGCGGAGCCACGCCGCGGCGGATGCCGGCCACGTTCCGGCGTCGGACCACAAGCGACTGGAGAGAGCGAGCGACGCCGCGGCGAGCGGCCGCGCCTCGCCGTGGAGCACGGCATTCCAATCGAACCTGGGATCGCTCGGCGCGACGCCCGGCTCCGTCCACGCGATCCGGCTCGCATGTGCGAGGACGGGCAGATCCGCGCCGATGAACCCGGCGCGCCCCAGGGGACCGTACGCCAGTCCGCAGAACGCGAACAGCGCGATCACGAGCAGCGCTCGTCTGGAAGCGGACATCGTGCGCCGATTCTAGGGATCCGCGCGGACGGTACCCAAGATAAGGACGCGGCGTTGCGCCGCGGGCGATCGATCCCGAGAGTAGCGCCGCACCGTGCACGCCGATCCCTCCGCCGAACGCCGCCGATTCCTCGTTGCGCTGGCTGCGGCCGTTCCGCTGTTCGCGTTCTTCGTTTGGCGATTCGATTTCGTCAACGACGACGCCTACATCTCGTTCCGGTACAGTCGGCACCTCGCGGAGGGCTACGGCCTCGTCTTCAACGCCGGAGAGTCGCCGCCGGTCGAGGGCTACTCGAACTTCCTCTGGGTCGTGTGGCTCGCGCTCTTCGAGACCGCGGGCATCGACATCACGATCGCCGCGCGCGCAAGCTCGATCCTCTGCGCGTTCGCACTGATCGCGGTCGTCACGCGCTTCCTGCAGCGACGCATCGAGCTCACGACGCTCGAGCTCGGCGCCGCGGCAGTCGGACTCGCGTGCCTGCCGACCCTCGGACTGTGGTCTACCGGAGGGCTCGAGACGATGCCGTTCGCGCTCGCGGCGTTCCTGAGCTTCGAACGCCTGGCGCTCGACCCCGATCGACCGCGAGGATGGCAGGCGGGAATCGCCGGGCTCGCCTGCGCGCTCCTGCGCGCGGACGGCGTCCTTTGGGCAGGCTTGATGATCGCCACGGCGCTGCTCCCGGCCGCCCGCCAGCGCTCGGATGCGCTTCTCCGTGCCGGAGCGGCGGCGCTCTCGATCATCGCGCTCGGAACCGCGGCGCACATGCTGTGGCGTCACGGCGTGTACGGCGAGTGGGTCCCGAACACCGCGCGCATCAAGGCCGGGCTATCGGGGCTGCGGCTGGAACGCGGATGGAACTATGCGATCGCCTACCTGCTCGCGGTGCCGTCGTGCGCGCTGACGCTCGCGGTCGCGGTTCTGCTGCGCGGCAACCGAGCGGAGGAGCTCACGTGGCAAGCGCTGTTCGCGATCACCGGCACGTTCGGGTACGCGATCTTCGTCGGCGGCGACTTCATGCCGATGGGCCGCTTCTTGGTCGTCTCGATGCCGTTCTTCGCGTTGCTGGCGGCGATAGCCGTCCGCTCGCTGCGCGCGGCGCAACCTGCGGGGATCGTGTTCGCGCTGGCCTGCGCCGCGCTCTCCGTGCTGCCGAGTTTCGACGTGCACCCCGTGCCCGCAGGGATCCGCGAGCGCTTCCACTTCCGATGGAACGATTCGCGCGTCGTGAGCGAGTACCAGATGTGGCGCGGGATGCGCGAGCGTGCCGAGCACTGGGCGCTCCTGGGGCGCGCGCTCGCGCGGGAAACGAAGCCCGGCGAGTCGATCGTCCTCGGGAACATCGGAGCGATCGGCTACTTCACCGAATTGCGCATACTCGACGTCTTCGGTCTGACGAGCCGCGCGGTCGCCATGCGTGAAGCGCCGCTCGTCCGCGCGTCACCCGGTCACGACAAGGCCGTGTCGCCCGAATTCTTCTTCGACGAGCGCCCGGACTATTGGAGCGCGTTCCTCGCCCCCGCCGACGCACCCCACGAGTTCGGGTTGCCGGGCGGGCTGCTCGAATCCGCGGCCGGCGAGCGCATCACGATCGAGCGTCGCAAGCTCGATCCAGCGAACGGTTTCCCGCTCGGGATCGAACTCCGACTGCTGCGCATGCGCTGGAACGGCTGACTAGGCCGCGAGCGGGCGTTCGGGTACAACGCGCGGCCATGCTCAAGACGTTCGACCCGCTGCTTCGCGCCGCCATGGGCATCGACTTGACGCGGCCCGACGCGGCAAAGCGCGAGCTCGAGAAGCGCTTCGATCCGCGCGGCGCCGCAGCGAAGTCGCTTGCGCTCGAGCTCCAGTCGCTCCTCGACGCGGGGGCGATCGCAAATCGCGGCGAGCTCCCCGTGCGCTGGGGCCGCGTCGCGAAGGCGAGCGAATCGACGCTGGGCTTCTCGATCGACGTCGTGCTGATGAACGGCCCCGGACCGCGTCACGCGCATCCGCTCGGCGAAGTGAACTACTGCGTCGCGCTCGACGGCGCGCCGACGTTCGACGGCGAGCCGCCCGGTTGGGTCGTGCTCCCTCCCAGCTCGAGCCACGTCCCGACGGTCGCGGGCGGAACGATGCTGATCGTCTACCTCCTGCCGGAGGGCAAGATCGAGTTCGCCGCGTGACGGCGCGAACCGCCTCCTAGGGCGCGTTCCAGACGTAGAGCGCCAGATAGACGAGCACTCCCGTCACCGACACGTACATCCAGATCGGGAGCGCGACCTTCGCGAGTCGGCGGTGCGCGTCCCAACGCTCGCGCTTCGCGAGGTACACGACACGCAGCACCATCGGCAGGTTGACGACGGCGAGCACGACGTGGCTGACGAGCATCGAGTAGTACGCCGTCTTCACCCAGCCCTCGCGGTTGAACTTCGTGTGGCCTAGCTCCGGAACCACGACGAAGTGGTAGTAGAGATAGCTCGCGAGGAACATCGCACTGATGCCGAGCGCACCGATCATCAGCCGTTCGTGGAGGAGTCGCCGCCCCGACTTGATCGCCGCGAGCCCCGCGACGAGGAACGCGAACGCGCTCCCGTTGAGGATCGCGTTCGCGAGCGGGAGGACTTCCTTCTCGTTCACTCTCGCTCGAGGAAGCGCAGCCGGGCGACGACTTGGTCGAGCGCCGCCTCGCTCTCTCCGTCGTAGAACCCGCGAATGCGGCCCCGGCCGTCGACGGTGACGAGCTGCGTTCTATGGCTGACGTGCATGCCGATCGCGGCCTCGTTCGCCGGCGCGCGCTCGACGGGCGAGAGGAAGCTCTTGCGGATCAAGTCGTAGATCGTGCGCTCGTCGCCGGTGACGAAGAGCCACCGGTCCTTCTCGGCGCCGGCCGCGTCGGCGTACTCGCGGAGGACCTCGGGCGTGTCCCACTCGGGGTCGACGCTGAAGCTGACGAGCCGCGCGCTCGAGTCCTTCAAGCGACCCTGGAGCGTCTTCATCGTGCTCGTGATGCGCGGGCACGGTCCGGTGCATCGCGTGAAAACGAACGCCGCGACCCACGGTTTCCCGAGCAGATCGTCGCGAGTGATCGGCGCGCCGCTGCGCTCGGTCAGCGTGAAGGGAGCGACCTCACCGAAGACCTGCTCCGAATTCGGCGGCTGAGCCAAGACGACGCCCGAGCCGCCGCCCTGTCCGGCGGAATCCGAACACGACATCGCCGCGCACAGGAAGACTGGCGCGGCGAGGGTGAGAAGCGATCGGAGCTCGTGGATCAATGATTCGCGGGAGCCGGCGTTCCGTGCGACGCGTGATCGATCATCCCCGTGACTTGACCGGAGGGAACCGCCGATCGATCGAGTTGCGAGCCGACGGGGTACACGAGCTGGTGGTTGTACGAGACGTCCGGCATCAGCGCGAATACGAGGATCGCGATGAGCAGCGGAGTGGGCGCGACGAGCGCCTTGACCACCCACCCCTCGAACTTCATGTGCATGAAGTACGTGTAGATGAGCATTCCCTTCCAGAAGGCGAAGATCAACAGCCCACCCCACTTGATCCAGTGCGGGCTGTGCTTGAAGACGATGCTCCACGCGACCTCCACCGCCGTCAGGACGAAGAGGATGATGAAGATCTTGTTGGCGTTGAATCCGTGGTCGTCGTGCTCTTGGGACATGGCGTCTCCTACATCAGGTACACGATCGTGAAGAGGAGCACCCACACGAGGTCGACGAAGTGCCAGTACAGGCCCGCGAGCTCGATCGGGAGGTAACGCTGCGCCGAGAACTTCCCGCGCGCGGCTCCGATCCACACGAAGATCAGCCACACGACGCCGCACGCGACGTGGAAGCCGTGGAATCCCGTCATCGCATAGAACGTCGACCAAAAGATGTCGACGTTCGGCAAGGAGCCGTGCTTGATCAGCTCGAGGTACTCGTACACCTGGACGCCGACGAACACCGCGCCGCCGATGATCGTGAGGCCGAGCCAGCGCAGGAGCCCGCCTTGGTCGCCCTTCTGGATGGCGTGCAGCGCGCGCACCATGAACCACGAGCTCGTGATCAGGAGGAACGTGTTCGCCGCCGTGATGTCGACCGCCAGTCGGTTCTCCGGGTTCGGCCACGACGTCGCGCCCATGCGCAGCACGATGTACGTGCCGATCAGTCCCGTGAAGAACATCACTTCGGTCGCGAGGAACAACCAGATCGCGAATTTGCCGCGATCGACCGGCGGGCCGCTGTCGTAGTCGTAGATGGGTGCGTGCGGAGCGCGCGCGTCGACCGCGGGGTCGTACGCGGCGATTCCGCCGGCAGTAATGGTTTGACTCATTGGATTAGTGAAGCGCGCTGACTCCCACCACGGGGTCGAGCAGGATCGAGATGAGGACGAGCGGCAAGTACACGAGCGAGACGGCGAGCAGGAGTCGCGCGCTGCGCGCCTCCTCGCGGAACGCGAACCAGCCCGCGGAGGCCACGTACCCGAGCGTGAGCGCGAACGCGCTGGCGCAGTACACGACGCCCGCATCGCCGGAGACACCGGGCAAGAGCACGAGCGGCAGGAGGGCGAGGCTGTGGACCAGAGCTGCGCGCGCGGCCATCCGCTCGCAGCCGGGGATCGCGGGAAGCATCTTGAGCCCGGCGCGCGCGTAGTCCGCGCGGTAGAGCCACGCGATCGCCATGAAGTGCGGGAACTGCCACACGAACACGATCGCGAACAGCACCCAGCCCCAAGCACCGGGCGCGCCCGCGATCGCCACACAGCCGAGCAGCGGCGGAGCCGCGCCCGGCAGCGCGCCGACGACGGTGTTCAGCGTGCTCGCGCGCTTGAGCGGAGTGTACACGCAGACGTAGAGGAACAGCGTCGCGAGCGCGAGGAGCGCCGACAGAACGTTGAAGCGCAGCGCAAGGCCCACGGTCGCGGCGGCGGTGAGCGCGAATCCGAACCAGACCGCGGTTCCGAGGGACACGCGTCCCGCCGGCAGCGGCCTCGATCGCGTGCGCTCCATGCGCTGGTCGACGTCGCGCTCGAAGACTTGGTTGAAAACGCTGGCCGCGGCGGCCGACAGCGTGATCCAGAGCGTCGCTTCCAGGATGTGCGCGAGGTCACCGGTGGGACCGGCGGCGACGAGGCCTCCCACGAACGCCGAGAACGCGACGAAGAACGCGATGCGCGGCTTGGTGAGCGCGAGACAGTCGGACGCGACGTCGAAGAGTGACCGCCGCGCCGCGAGGATATCCGTCCGCGCTTCGCTCACGGCAGGACTCCCAAGCTCGGCTTCGAGAACTCCGCGCCGGCGACCGTCGGCGCCCGCGATCGCGCCAGCCGGTGCGACCAGAGCGACGCGGACACGGCGCTGAGGAGGAGCGCGGCGCCGCCCATCACGTGCAGCGTCGGGAAGATCGATTGCTCGACCACCGTGGGTTGGCGGCCGTAGAGGACGTACACCGCGAGGAACGCGAGGATTCCGAGCGCGATCTGCGCTCCCAGGGCCGCGAGAAGCGTCGCCCGCACGCGCGACAGCCGCCGCGCCGCGCCGGCGTCACGCGGACGGATCTCGTCGGAGACGCTTCTCAGCTCCTGCGCACAGAGCCAGATGCACGCGACGACGACCAGCACCGCCGTGATGTGGAGCGCGAGCGCGATCGGCGACGCGCCGTGCCGCAGCCACGCGCCGATGACGATCTGCACATAGATCGCGCCGACTGCCAGGATCGAGCGCGCGTGCAGCGCGCCCGCCTTGGTCGCGCCGTGGCGATCCGCGCTCTGCCACGCGGGCGCGAGAACGATCGCGAGCGAGCCGAGGAGCGCGAACACGGCTTGGCCGAGGCTCCCGTGCAGGAACGCGAGGTCCGTGCTCCGCTCGAGCACGCGCAATCCTCCGAGCACGCCCTGCACGACGATCGCGAGCAAGGCGAAGGCGGCCAGGGCTCGCGCGACTCGGCGGCGATCGCACGCGAACGTGACGACCACGGTGGCGATCGCGAGGAGCCCCACGAGCGAACCGATCTGACGATGCGTGTGCTCGACGAACGTGCCCGTGTCACGAAACCACTTCTCGATCGGATAGAACCACAAGAAGTGATCGCCGCGACCGGGCTCGAGGATGAGCCACCCGTCGATCGCGAGTCCCGCCTTGAGCGTCGTCACCGTGCCGCCGAAGAACACGAGCGGCACGGTCGCCAGCAAGGTCGCGAGCGCGAAGCGGCGCGGCCATGCGCTCGCGCGCGCTCCGGCGGTCTCTTCAGGGATCGAGGCCATCCGCGTCAGGGCTCAGATCGCGCGTGCCTGGCGCAGGTAGTCTTCCTTGACCTCGGGGCCGCCGTACTCGTACGGCCCGCGGTGCACGGCGAGCTTGTGATCGAAGTTGCCGTGCCCCGGAGGCGACGGCGCTTCCCATTCCAGGCTGCACGCCTCCCACGGATTGCGTCCGACGCGCTTGCCCCAGAACAAGCTGTGGAAGAAGTTGACCACGAAAATGATCTGCCACGCGAAGAGGCAGAACGCGCTGATCGAGATGAACACGTTCAGCGGCCGCAGGTGCGTGTAGATGTCGTACGCGTACGGGTCCGCGGTGCGGCGCATGAGCCCCGCGAGGCCCAGCTGGTGCATCATGTAGAAGACGCAGTTCGTGAAGACGAACGTGCCGACGAAGTGAATCTTGCCGAGCGTCTCGTTCATCATCCGACCGAACATCTTCGGGAACCAGTGATAGATGCCGGCGAAGATCGCGAACACGGAGCCCGCGAACACCACGTAGTGGAAGTGCGCGACCACGATGTACGTGTCGTGGATGTAGATGTCGACGGGCGTCGCCGCCATCCAGATTCCGGACAAGCCGCCGATGATGAACATCGCGACGAAGCCCAGGGCGTTCAGCATCGGCGTCGTCAAGCGGATCCGTGATCCCCACAGCGTCCCGAGCCAGTTGAACACTTTGATGGCGGACGGGAGCGCGATCATGATCGTCGAGACCATGAACGTCATCCCGAGCGCGGGGTTCATGCCCGACATGAACATGTGGTGACCCCACACGATGAACCCCAGGCCCGCGATCGCGGCCATCGAGTACACCATCGGCTTGTAGCCGAAGATCGGCTTGCGCGCGTGCACCGCGAGGATGTCGGAGGCCATGCCCATCGCGGGCACGACCATGATGTAGACCGCCGGGTGGCTGTAGAACCAGAAGAGGTGCTGCCACAGGAGCGGCACGCCGCCCGCCGCCTGTCCGGCCAGCTCGGGGCTCATCTGGTTCACGAGGAGGTTTGTCGGCGTGAAGAAGCCCGTATGCGCGATGCGATCCAGCAGCTGCAGGATGCTGGCCGCGGTCAGCACGGGGAGCGCGAAGAGCTGGAGCAGCGCGGCGATCAAGAGCGACCAAATCGTCAGCGGCAGTCGCATCATCGTCATGCCGGGCGCGCGCATCTTGATGATCGTCGTCACGTAGTTGATCGCGCCCATCATCGACGAGACGCCGACCCACGTGAGCGCGAGGAGCCAGCACGTCTGTCCGTTCAGGCTTCCAGGCGCCGCGCTCTCGATCGTCGAGAGCGGCGGATACGCCGTCCATCCGGCCGCGGCCCCGCCGCCCTCGAGCGCGAAGCCCAGCAGAGCGAAGAAGATCGCCGGGACCATCGCCCAGTAGCCGAACATGTTCAGCTTGGGGAAGGCCATGTCGGGCGCGCCGATCATGAGCGGGATCAGGAAGTTGCCGAACGCGCCCGTGAGCAACGGGATGATCACGAAGAAGATCATGATCGTGCCGTGCATCGTGAACAGCATCGTGTAGAACTCGGGGCTGATCACGCGGCCGGTCTCGGGGAACAAGACGCGGCCGACGACGGGCATCTCGGTCCATGGCCACGCGAGCTGCCAGCGGATCGCCATCGCCATCAATCCTCCGAGGAGGAAGAAGACGAGGCCCGTGAACATGAACTGGATGCCGATCACCTTGTGATCGGTCGAAAAGATGTACTTGCGCACGAAGCCCAGCTCGTGGTGCTCGTGGTCTTCGTACGCCGTGCCGGGCGCGCCCGTGCCGAGCGCCGGCTTGCGTCCGTGAGCGTGCTTCGCCGGGTGCGGCGGCGCGGCGACCGCACCCCCCATGGCGATCGGGGCGACGGGGGCGGCGTGTCCGTTGTCCTTCAAGACTTGTCCTCCTGACCGTTGCTGAGCATCTCGCGCTTCGCCTGCTGGAGCCACGCTTCGTAATCGGCGCGCGAGACGACGCGCACGCGACCGGCCATCTTGTAGTGACCCCACCCGCACAGCTCGGCGCACACGAGGTCGTAATCCCCGACTTCTTCCGCCTGGAACCACACCGGGATCGTCATCCCCGGCATCGCGTCCTGCTTCAAGCGGAACAGCGGGACGAAGAAGCTGTGGATCACGTCGCGCGAGCGCAGGTTGAAGAGCACCTTCTCCTTCACGGGCACGACGAAGTCGAACGGGCTCTCGATGTCGTCCATCGTGCCGAACCGACCGTCGTCACCCGCGTACTTGAAACGCCAGTCGAACTGGCTCGCGTACGCCTCGGCCACCGGCGGGCCGGACGGGAAGCTGCTCGCGAACTTCACGTCCGCCCACGCTCCCATCTGCGCGAACGCGATGAAGAGCAGGAGGACGGCGGGGATCGCCGTCCAGACCAGCTCGAGCTTGTGGTTGCCGTGCGTGAACGTCGCCTTCGTGTCGCGCTTGCGCGAGTACGCGAAGATGCAGTAGACGAGGATCGCCTCCGTCAGGATGAAGAAGAACGTCACCATGTAGAGGATCAGATAGAAGAGCGCATCGATCTCTCCGCCGTAGCTGGAAACGTTGCGCGGCAACCAGACGCCTTGGTTGCCTCCTTCGGTGAACGTCCAGACACCCAGGACGAGTAGGGCGAGGAACAGAAGCGTGGCGATGATTCTCATGCCGTGTGCTCGGGACCGGAGTGGATTGCGGAGGTAAACGTGTCGGCGCGGTCTTGTTCGGCGGCGTCAGTGCGATCCCGCGCCGTGATCGCTCGCGGAATCGCCGCCGGCGGGCGCGCCGGATTTCGACGGGGCCGACTGGGGCGAATGGCTGTGGAGAGTCGAGCCGTGTGCGTGAGCGACGGTCTCGTCGCGCTCGCCCAGCGAGCGGACGTAGTGCACGAGCGCCCACAGGTCCTGCGGCGGAACGACGAGGTTGCCTTGCGCGTCCTTCGATTCGCCGATCGCGGGCATCGGCCCACCGTTGATGCCGGCGTAGATGCGCCGGTAGATGTCGATCGGCCGCCCGCCGCCCCTGTACAGGCCCTGGCGCAGGTTGCGCGGCAGGATCGGATGGCCCCAGTCGTCGGTGTAGGCCGAGACCTTCTTGCCGTTGTCGTCGAGCTTGAACGCGGCGACGCCGTCGCCGAGACCGAGCTCGCCGTGGCAGCTCGCGCAGTTGCCCTTCTTCGCGTCGTTGAAGAGCTCGCGACCGCGCGCGAGCAGCTCGGGCGTCACGGCGGGGACCTCGCCTTCGTACGCGACGACCTTGGTCTTCGCCTCCTGCCACTTCGACCAGACGTCGCCGTACGCCTCGGTGAAGGACTCGTTCGAGAGCGTTTCCTCGTCGGCGTACGTCGCGACGAGACGGTGCTCGACCTCGCCGCGCTGCGCGAGCAGCCGCACGTAGTCGGTCAAGCCCTCGCGCTCCGCCATCGAGAAGCGCTTGAACGACGGCATCGCGGTGCCGTACACGCCGACCTCGAGGACGCGGTAGATGTCCTCGCGCCGCGGGCGGGCCTTGTCCTTCACCGCCGTGAACTTGAAGATCCCCTTGCGGTAGTCGCGCGGGCGCGGATCGAGGAAGTTCGCGGTCGGGCCGTCGCCGCCGCCTTCGACGCCGTGGCAGTGCAGGCACTGCTGGCGGTAGAGCTCGGCCGAATCGTGGAGCGACGGGTAGAAGCCCTCGAAAAGCTCCTTCGCTTCCTTCGCGAGGTCCGCGTCGCTCACTTCTCCCGCCGAATGGCGATCCAGCAGCGCGCGGTAGTCGCGATTCAATCCCGGCAAGGCCTTCTGCGGCTGCACGTCCGCGTAGCGGCCTTTGGCGATCAGGTCGAGCTCGCGCGCGAACGCGCGGCGGTTGTCCGCGCGCAGCTCGGCGGCGCGCGCTTCCGTGATCTCGCCGCTGCCGCCGTCATCCGCGGCCGCGTTCGGGTGATTGGGATCGAATCCGTCGTCGACCCATTCCGCCGTCCGCAGGAAGCGCGGGTTCTGCGGCGTGCCGAAGAGCATCTCGAGCCCGCCTTGGATCTGATCCTGCACCGCCGGATCCGATTCGAGCGCCGCGACGGTCGCGTCGTTCAGATGGAATCGCATCGGCGCGGACGTCGGCTCGTATCCGCACGCCGAGAACCCGGCGCCGAGAGAGAGCGTGAGCGCGGCCGTGTGAAGAGATCGGCGCCGCCGCCTCGAGGGTCGGCAAGATGCGTTCGAAGATTGCATGCGTGTGTGCAGGCCTCGACGGATCCCCACGCCGCCGGAATCGGTCGGCGGCGAAACGCCCGCCGGACCGCGGGGGGGCTGGCGGTGGTGCGTGGGGACGAGGGTTATTAAGGAAGGAAGCGCGCTTGGCACAATGTGCGCCACAGTCTGCCGCCGGGTGAGTGCGTGTCAAGATCGCTCGCGGCGGCGCAGCCACTCAGGAATGACCCATTGATCCGATCCGTCCTCCTCGACCGCCACGAAGCCGACAAGGCGCGGCTTCGGGCGCACAGCGACCCGCCCGAGCTCCTGACGTACGGCGACGTTCCGGCGGAGTACCGCGCAGCGCAGGAGACGGCGGTCGTGTTCGACGAGACGAACCGCGGTCGCATCGACGTCACCGGTGCCGACGCGGCGAGCTTCCTCCACCGCATCCTCGCGAACGACGTCCGCGCGTTGGCCGCCGGCCAGGGAAACCGCAATCTCTTGCTCACGAGCAAAGGCAAGGTCCGCTTCGACTTCGATCTCTTCCACGGCGGAAAGGGGGACTTCTGGCTGTCGGTCCCGCCGAAGACGGCTGCGCCGCTGCTCGCCGCGCTCGACACGTACCTCTTCTCCGAGAAGGTGATCGCGCGCGACGCGAGCGAGCGTGCCGCGCCGATCGACCTGTGCGGACCGCGCTCGGAGGAGATCGTGCGAGCGCTCTCGGGCGATGCTCCGCCGCCGGCCGATCACGCGTGGCGCACGTCGGCGTTCGAGGGCTCGTCGCTCGCCGTCGCGCGTCTGCCCGTCGCGGGATCCAGCGGGTTCCGATTGGACGCCGGACCGACCTCCGCGCCGCGCCTGTGGGATCGATTGCGCGCGCTCGGCGCGCGTCCGGCCGGAGTCGTCGTGCGCGACATCCTGCGCGTCGAGGCGGGTGCGGCGCTCTTCGGCGCGGACATCGACGAGAACGTCTACCCGCAGGAAGCTCGGCTCGAGTCGGCGTTCAGCCTCGACAAGGGCTGCTACATCGGCCAGGAGGTCGTCGCGAAGATCGACACGTACGGAGGGCTCAACAAGCGGCTCGTCGCGCTGAAGGTGTCGCACGACGACCCGGTCGCGCCCGGGACGCGCCTCTACCGTTCCGAGGAGAACGAATGGCGCGACCTCGGCGTCGTGACGTCGTGGGCCTATTCCTTCGTGCTCGACACCGGGCTCGTGCTCGCGTACGTCAAGCGCCGCCATCAATCGAATGGAACGCTCTTCCGCGTCGGGGAAACGGAGGCGACGGCGACGATCGTTCCGATTCCGGTGCGCAGCGGTGCGATCGCCGTCACCGGCGGATTCGAGTGAGCGATCCGACCGAGCGCTTCTCGTCGCGTGCGCAAGACTACGCGCGGTTTCGTCCGGGCTATCCGAGCGAGCTCGTCGACCGGTTGTGCGAGCTGTGCCTGCTGCGGCCCGGCGCCCCGGTCGCGGAGCTGGGCTCGGGGACCGGGATCTTCACGAGGCTCCTCCTGGAGCGCGGCCTGCGCGTCGCCGCAGTCGAGCCGAACGATGCGATGCGCGAGCTCGCCGAATCGATCCTCGGCTCGGCACCCGAGTTCACGAGCGCTCGTGGAACGGCCGAGTCCACCGGGTTGCCACCGAGTTCGTTCGACGCCGTCGTCGCCGCGCAGGCGTTCCACTGGTTCGATGGCCCGCGCACGCGCGCGGAATGCCGGCGCATCCTGAACGCTCCGCGCCGCGTCGCGCTCGCCTGGAACGAGCGCGACGCCAGCGCCACACCGCTCGTCCGCGAGCTCGAGGCGCTCCTGCGGGAGTTCGGCACGGACTACGGCCGCGCGGTGCACCGCGAGTACGACGAGTCGATCATCGACGACTTCTTCGGCGGCGCGTTCGTGCGCTCGGTGTTCCCCAATTCTCAGGAACTCGACCTGGCCGGACTCCTGGGACGCGTACAGTCGGCGTCGTACGTCCCCGAGCGCGGCGATCCGCGCCATCGGTCGCTGATGTCCGCGCTGACGGATCTCTACGAGAGGCGCGCGGAGCGCGGCGTGGTCCGCTTCGTCTACCAGGCCAAGCTCTACGTCGGCGAGCTCGGCTGACGTCGCTCAGCGCGACGACTCGAACTCGCCCGGCGACCCCTCGCGCGAGTTCAGCTCCACACGCACGTCGAGGCTGCCGAGCACCGGGACCGGCAGCTCGCCCTGGATCAGCACCGGCACACCCGACTCGAGGTCGAGCCAGATCTGGATCGTGCCCCGGATCCCGAACATCCCTTGGAACTCGGTCGCGGGCTTCGTCTCGCTGGGCGGCGCCGACGTCGAGAGCTTGATCTCCTGCGCTTCGAAGCTGCCCGCAGGGGTCTGGATTCGTCGCAGCGTCCCGCGCGACAGCTTCACCTGCCACAGGTTCTGCCGATCGAGCATCGGAAACCGCGTGGAGCTGAGGCCCTCGCGAAAGAGCGACCGCGCGAGGTACACCGCGCTCAGCATGTCGACCGTCCCCGGAGGCAGCCGGCGCCGCACCGGGTCCTTGAACACGCGGTGCTCGGCGCGCTTGCACTTCTCGCAGTGGTGCGGCTTCCCCCACAGCCATTTCGACTCGACGAAATGCTCGGAGTTCGCGCAGCCCTTGCAGTGTCCGTCCGCGCGATACATCGCCGTCAGCTCGCCGTCCAGGTCGCCGATCTTGAGCTCGCGACGCCGGTTCTCGCTGCCCGTCTGCGTGTCCGTGTAGAAGACGCGCGGCCAGCTTTGAGGCAAGAGGCGCGAGCGCAGCTCGTGGTCGAGCCGGTAGCCGGCGTAGCTTCCCGTCGCGCGGCTCCGGATCCAGGCGACCTCGAGACCTTCGTTCGCGGGAGCCGCACCCGGCGCGGGGAGCCCCGCAACGTAGCGTTCGACTCCCGAGCTCAACACGACTTGCCCGGCGTGCACGTCGCCCAGCGGGCCGAGCTCGAGCACGACTTGGTACGTGAGCGATTCGTCGCGAGGGATCCAGAGCGCCAGCTCGCCCTCGCCGCGCTCGACGAGCAACGCCGCCGGCTGCGCCGAGATCGTGCGCGCGCTCTCGCGCGGATCCGCGTCCGGCGTCGGATCGGCGCTGGGCTCGACCTCGAGAGCTCCGGCTCGCGCGCTGGAGGAATCCCCGGCGATTCCCGAGTCGCTTGAAGGCGGCGCGGAGACGCACGCGATCGCGCACATCGAGCCGAGGAGCTGGGCGAGAGATTGCTTCACGGTTGCTCCGCGATGGTGCCGGGCGTCGGCGGAGGACGAAAGGCCCTCAGGCTTCGCCGCGCCAGCGCGAGATGCGGGTCTCCGCTTCCTCGAACGCGACGCGCGCCGGCGGAACGCGGCCCTCGCGCGCGCGTTCGAACACTTCGGTCAGCGTGTCGCCGATGCGCGCGCCGATCGCTTCGACCGGCTCGCGCCGTCCTTCGAGGTGGAACAGCACGCCGCGGATCAACGCACCGGCGTTGATGACGAAGTCCGGCGCGTACAAGATGCCCTGTTCGTGCAAGCGGTCGCCGTGGAGCGTGCGCGCGAGCACGTTGTTCGCGCCCCCCGCGACGATGCGGCACTCCAGGCGCGTCAGCGTCAGATCGTGGAGGATCCCCCCCATCGCGCACGG
>CAZQHA010000023.1:0-18648 GCA_964592795.1 uncultured Planctomycetaceae bacterium
TGGCGTCGACGAAACTCACACCGCGGCCGTTTTCATCTACGCGCGCCGCGAGCTCGCCGCGCAATCGCAGCGTGAACACGAGCTCGCCGTCTCCGCCCTTCGGCCGCTCGTGCACGGTGAATCCGTGCTCCAAGCCGCGAGCGTCGTTCACGTACCACTCCGTCAGCGTCGTGTCCCAGTCGTACTCCACGCGATCGCCTCGCGCGCAGGTCTGTGCTGGGCGCGACACGCTCCGCTGCGCACCGACGAAGCCGTAGCTCTCAAGCTCCAGACCCCACGTCCAGCCGCCATGATCCGGCACGGTCGTGAACCCAGCTCCGTCGAAGAGTGCCGTCCAACTCTGGCCGGGGTTGCGTGCGCGGAATCCGTCGGCGACGGCGGCCGTTGCGTGGCCATGCGCCTCGTACGCCGCGCGGATCGTGCTCCAGTCGACAGCGCCGAGCTCAGACGGGGCCGACGCTGACGGCTCGACCGCGCTTGTATCGGCAGTCGTGCATCGATCGGCGCTGAACGCATGACTTGAAGGAAACGAGAGTGCGGCGACGCAGGGGAGAGCAGCTATCGAACTCAGCATTCGAGCACTTCGATTTCAGTTTGGGAGGAGGATCGGTGGAAGTGCGAGCGCGGGATGCGATGCGCACGCGAATGGGAATTGAAGCCTATCAGACTCCTCCCAACTCGACCGGTAGCGGGCCGACGGCCGGTCTGATGAGCGCGGCGCAGGCCGAGAGCAGTTCTCCCTAGCGTCCCATGCGGGGAGCCACCTTGCGCGGTGGATGGGAGCGGGAGCTCCGTCGCGGGTTAGCGGCACACCGCGCGCAGTCGTCCTGAGCGCGACGATTTGCGCGACCTGGCGCATGTTTGAGAGACGCGGCGCTCTCCGTTCTGGTGAGGTCGGGCGGGAGTCGATCGCAACCCTGCCGCGTTCGCCCGGACGCCGAGCGGGACGGGCGAGCCCCCCGCCGTCGAGGAGTTGTCGGTCTGGCGCGCGAGCGGGAGCACCGAACACGGACACGCGGACTGGGACAACCCGCACGAGATCAGACGGAGTTGGTTCCGCACGCGCAGCGGCTCAATCAATCGAGCACCGGCTCGGTAGTGGCATCGAAGGATTCGTCCTCGCCCAGCGTTGAGGCGTCGAGAACCAGGTCGTGCGTGCGACCGTCCCGCTCGACGGTGAGGCGCAGCGTGCCCGCGCTCTGGCTGCTCAACGCGCGCATGCGCGTCCGTGCTGCATCCGCGGACAATGAGTCCCCGTCCAGCGCGACGAGGATGTCGCCAGAACGGAGTCCGATGCGACGCAGCGGAGAGTCACCCTTCTTGATTCGGAATCGATGCCGCTCGGGGATGCGACCCGCGAACTCGACCGGCGCGCAGGGTACCGTGATCTCCTGCATTCGCTGGCCGATGGAAAGCCGGTAGCGGCCCGCCACGACTCTCTCGAACTTGACCTGACCGGAACCGTCGACCTTGGCGCTGGCGTGCGGGTTCCACCAGTACTCGTCACGATCCGCCGTCGGCTCGAGCAGCGGACCCTGCAGGCTCGCGTTGACATCCTTCTTGACTCCCGGACAGCGTACGACGAGTTCCGATTGCGTCGGCAACTGGATCGTGATGCGCTGTGGGCCAACTCGCACGACCGTCTCGCCCTTGTGCAACTGCACCATCCGCCATTGGCCGGCCTCGTCCGAGCCCCACACCGACACCGTCAGCGTGTAGGTTCCGGCGTTCAAGCCATCGAACTTCAGCGCCCGCAACGTTTCGTCGAACACCGCGCGGCTCTGATAGCCAGGGCTCACGATCTGCGCGTTGCACTTGCGCATCGCCCGCTCCGCCCCATCCCCGACGAGCACGACTTCGAGGCTCGCACCGGCGACGAACGTGAGTCGCACTCGCTCGCCGATCAGGCCGGCGATCGTCTGCTCGATGCGTGCGAATCCCGGCAGCGTCGCACGCAACACGAGCTCGTGCTTCTTCTCGGCCTTCTCTCGATAGTTCTTTTGCATCGGGACGGCGATCACGCGTATCGCGCCGCCCTCCGCGAGCACAGTGCGCGCTCCTTGCCACAGGTACTCGTCGGGCTCGTCCTGCGTATCGCGGTGCAGGAAGTTGAACGAAATGCCCGTGGTGATCCGGTCGCCGCCCGCGGTGAACGCATCGACAAGAACGCTGCCCTCGTCTTCCGAAGTCTCCTCGAGGTCGAGTGGGGTGAGGCCTGCGACGTCCACGACCTGAACGAAGGTTGGCGACTCCCAGTTGATGGCGATTCCAGCCGTCCAGCGCGCTGACGGTAGCGCGAAGAAACCGTAGCGTCCCTCCTGATCGATCTGCGTCGAGCGCGACAGACGGTCGCCCTCGCTCTCGAAGTCCGCGGTCGTGCCAGCCAGCGTTTCGGTCAACCGAACGGCCGGGGGCGAATCGTCCTCGTCGCCGAACTGCATTCCCTCGCGCAGCCGCACGCGACCGTACAGGCAGCGCGCCGGTTCGAGCGCCAGCGTGACGAAAGCCGCGTCGGACCCGCCGACCTGTACGACGGTGACCGGCGAGGCGAGCCGCGCGAGCTTCCAGTTCCGATCGGAAGGCCAGTTCTCCAGCGCATCGACACTCGCGCAGAGCTCCCACGAGCCCGGACTCAACGCGAGCAGAGTGTTCTCGCTCGTCCACGGCGACCACTCGGGCTCGCCTCCGCCAGCCCGGCGGAAGGCCACGCGCGCGCGAGCGCACTCCTCTCCCGTGACGCGCACGTCGACCGGGACGCCGGGGCAAGCGACGAACTCGACGTGCATTCCGGTGGGAACGAGTTGCGGGAAGCTGTTGCGCCGCTGGAGCACGTACTGCCGGTGCCGGCCCGTGATCCGCCACACGCCGCGCGTGAGATGGGGGAACTCGAAGCGGCCACTGGCGTCGCTCGTGGCCCGGCGCACGCGATACTTCGGCGCTTCCTTGGGTGGCTCGAGCTCGAGCTCGACACCGGCGATAGGAACTCCCTCGATCGTGGCGATGGAACCCGTCACGGCGCTCGATTCACCGACGGCGCCATCGAATTCGGGCGCGGGCGCTTCGGGCAGCTCCGTGTCGCGCGCCGCCGAGACGGCCGAGACCCTCGGCTCGAAGGAAGTAGCGTGCGCGGACGTGGCGGGCAGGGTGAGCAGGTCGACGCGCTGCGCTGCGTCGGATGTCGCGGCAAACGCCGGAGTCGCTCCCGCCGCGATCTCGGTCATGCCACCCGACAGCATGATTCCGAGGAACACACCGAGCGCGAGCGACGCGGTCGCGACCAGCACCACGTGGGAAGTGCGCGCTGCCATGTGGCGATTCCGTTTCTCGGAGGACTGGAGCTTTGGGAGGAGATCCGAGCCCTGTGCCGACTGAATCGTCGCCTCCGGTGCGTTGGTTGGTCAAGGCGCAAAGCCGGCCCGTCCGACGGAGGCCATGCTAGTCATGGCGGCGATCGTGGACATGCATGACGGCAGTGGGCGTTGACACACTCCTGCAACGATCGCAAGCACCGGTTCATGCAATGCCAGCCGCACGCTGACGAGTACTGGTCCGACCGCTTGCGGTTCGACTGCTGAGGACTCCGTTGCGTGCCTGGGCCGATCGCCGTGGGTCTTGGCTCGGCGTCCCTAGCCGGGCCAGAGCTGGAGTTGCCTAATGGATGAAAAGTTGTAATGCGCGCAGAAGGAACTTCATGTTGTGCCGGGCGCGTATTCGCCACGAGCGCGAACGAACGCGCGACCTGGCGCGGACACGGTGCACTCAGCTCAAGGCGGCACGACGACACCGCTCGACCAGTTGGTGGCGGCGGACGTGCAGAAGTTCACCGCGGAGTTGCGGTAGAAGAGCTGATAGTAAGCGGTCTGTCCCGGTGTCTGCAGCGTCGCCGCGGAGATTGGGCCGCGTGGGTGCTCACGGGCGATCCCGAGTACGATGACCGCGACGGTGACTCCCGTACAAAAGATTCTCGCCGCTGCGCGATGGGTTCTCATGGCTTCGTTCGCGTCGGCAGTGACGTGCGTCTATGCGTGGAACGTCGTTCCGGACGCGATCGATCGCTTCGGCGCTCGAGTCGTCGAACGGTACACGGCGGACGCCGATCGAAAGCTCGCGCACGCACGGAGCGCCGCGGCGGACCGCGGAGTCGATGGATTGTCTGCGGCCGTCGCGTTCGCGACGGAGTTGTCCACGATCCAGAAAATGGATCGGCTCGACGGCCACAAGAAAGACACTCTCGATGTGATCGTCAGAACCTACGCCGGTGCCGGCGACTCTCCGGCCGCGCTCCGCTGGGTGGAGCACTGGCTCGCATTCGACGACCGGGATCTCGACGCTTGGCTGTGGAAGGCGAGGGTTCTGTCTCACGTCGCTGGGCGCGAAGAGGAAGGCAGCCAACTACTCGAGAGCCTCTACCGACGACTGCCCGAAGTCTCGTCCATCGCGCACGAATATTTCGCGATGCTGTGTGGCCGCGGTCGATTCGTCGACGCGCTCGAGGTCGTCGATCACCACATGAGTCGACAGTACGGCTCGCGCGACGCTTGCTGGAGAGTCTATTGGGATCTGGGCCACGGTTTCAGCGAGGCGCAGAGCCGGAAGATCACGCCGGTGGCGGCGCCGGACGGCACGCGCAGCTTCGTGTTCCAGATCGCCGGCGATCCCCGACGGATACGTTTCGATCCTCCGCCGAGTTCGCGCCTGATGATCGCGGTTCCCGAGATCCGTTTGCCGGGACGGACGATTGCTCTGGGACACGCAGATCTCGTTACGAACGATGTGAGCCGCGACGGGAACACGTGGATCACGGGCGGTGGTACCGACCCGTTCCTCGATTGGGAGGTGCCTGCCGGTCAGCGGACCGCGGGCGAGATCGTGTTCGCGGCCAAGCTCTCCGTCGCGCCGCCGCCTTGGGCGCGCCCGCTCGTGACCGGTGGCCGTTCGACGGAGTTGCGTGAGTCGATCGGCACGGCTTCACTTGCGCTGGCTCGTCGCCTCACGGAGCTGGAGGCGCACTTCGCGTCGCAGCGTCAGGACACGCCCAGGTCCGGAGACGCGACGGAATGAAGTCCCTTCTCGGAAAGCTCTGGCGTTGGAGTTGGCTCGTCACGCTTCCGGTGACGATCGCGTTCGTCTACTGGGGCTCGCAGACGTGGCGCCATTTCTCGACGTTCGGCGTCCGCTACGACGCGTATCCGACGCGAGTCGATTTGGCCTCCACCGGAGTGGAGCAGTTCAAGTTCCTCGTGCGGCGTCTCGAGCTCGCCGTGACGCGTCCGAACCGCGGCCTCGCCGACGAACACCGCTTGCCGGTCGTGAGCCTCTACGTACGCGAGGCCAGTCTCGCGCAGCTCGACGAGTGCTTGCCCCACTCGGGCGCGGACTACGTGAAGGGCCGCCTGCTCGTCGACGGAAAGTTGGTCAAGGCGGAGTTGCGCTACCGCGGCGACACGATCAAACATTGGGGTTCGCCGAAGAAGTCCCTGAGGATCAAGACGGGCAAGGACGAGCTCTTCGAGGGCATGCGCAAGTTCAACGTCATGGCCCCGAAGAGTCGATTCATGATCGAGAACCACGTCAGCTACGAGCTGGCTCGTTCACTCGGCATGATGGTCCCCAGGTCGCAGGTGGTCGACCTGGTCGTCAACGGCAAGCTGCGCGGCGTACACGTCCTGGTGGAGCAGATCGACGAGATCACGCTGCGCGCGAACGGCTCGATGCCCGGTGACATCTACAGCGGCGAGCTGTTCGGCAAGGACGCCTACACCGGCGTGAGCGACGGCCTCTTCGAGCATCCTGGACTGTGGGAGAAGATCGCGGAGAACAATCACTTCGCGGCCGATTCGATGTCGCCGCTCGAACGCCTGCTCGGATTGCTCGACGAAGAGCCTTCGCCGAGCGTCGATCGAGCTCTCGAGGAGATCCTCGACATCGAGGCGTGGGCGAAGTTCAGCGCGTTCGAGACGCTGGCCCAATCCGCGCACACGGACCTGGTGCACAACTGGCGGCTCTACTTCGACCCTTGGAAATGCCGCTTCGCTCCCATCCTCTGGGATCCGATCGGCTGGATCGCTCGATCGGGATCCGACTTGCCCGTCGAATTGAACCGGAGCCGCACGCCGTTGCACCTCGCGCTCTATCGGAACTCACGGTTCCTCCACGCCAAGCACCGCGTGATCTCGAAGTTCTACGCGGACGGCGGCGATCGCGAGCTCCTCCGGCGCGTGTCCGATTGCGCGGCGAAGATGGACGCGTCGATCGATGCGGATCCTCATCTCGCGGAGTCGCCGGAAGAGGCCAAGCGATCGCTGGCGGAATTCGCGCGGCGAATCGAAGCCACACTGGCCAGCGTCCGAGCGGGCGTCCTGGAGGACGACGGCGAGGTCGAGGTTCAGTTGCTCGGCGGTTCGAGCACTCGGATCGCCCTGGAAGTGGAGGGCCACCGCCCGCTGCGATCCTTGACCGCGCACTTCACGAACCCGGTCTCGGGGCCCGTGTCCGCGAGGGTGTCGTACTGGGTCGACGGCGCGCAGCACACCGTCGACGTCTCGGGCGCCGTGTCGATCGGTGGCAACACCGTCCGTTTGGACGTCCCGCTGCGTGCCGCATACGCGCCCAGCTTTCGCGACGACGACGCGGTTCCCGCGCAGGAGATCGGGCCCGGGTACTACGAACTCGAGCTCGATGGCCTGAGCAAAGATTCCAATTGGGTGGCCCTGGAACTCGATCGCGGGCGTGACAGTGGCGAGATGGCGGCGCGCGTCGATCGGATCCGGCCGCGAGCGTTCCGCGGCACGTACAACGTCGTGCCGCCGAAGCCGCGCGCGTCGCTCGCGATCTGGTCCGGCGACGTCACGGTCCGCGGAGTCGAGCAGGTCAGCGACGATCTCGTGATCGAGCCGGGGAGCGTCGTGCGATTGGAACCCGGCGCGAGCGTGCTCTGCCGCGGGCGCGTGGTCGCCCAAGGGACCGCCGAGAAGCCGATCGTGTTTCGACCCGCCGACGCTGAACAAGCGCCGTGGGGGACGTTCGCCCTCGTGGGACCGCGCGCGAACGACTCGGTGCTGACTCACTGTCAGTTCTCCGGAGGCAGCGGTTCCAAGGACGCCGGCGGAATGTTCGAGTACTCGGCCATGCTCTCGATCCACGACGTGCAAGGCGTGAGGATCCGGCATAGCGACTTCCGGGACAGCAAGCTCGTCGACGACATGGTTCACGCGGTGTACTCCGACGTCGTAATCGAGGAGTCCGACTTCACCCAAGCGGCGTTCGACGCACTCGATCTGGACATCTGCCGCGCCGTCCTCCGAAACAACCGCTTCGAGGACTCCGGGAACGACGCCGTCGATCTGATGACGACCGACGCGGTCATCGTCGGCACGACCATACTTCGGAGCGGAGACAAGGCCGTCTCGGTCGGAGAAGGCAGCCGACTGCTCGGCATCGACTCGCGATTCGAGCACAACACCATCGGGATCCAGTCCCGGGACCGCTCCGTCGTGACGCTCGTGAACGCCGACATCGCGGGGAATGGTCGGGCGCTGGACGCCTCCAAGAAGTCCTGGCAGTACGGCGCCGGCGGAAGGATCTACGTCTACCAGAGCCGGCTGCTCCGCAACGACGCGAGGGTCACCGCGGACGAGGATTCCAGCGTCCGCATCGACAACTGCTCGCACGACGAGCCGATCGTCGGCGATCGTGCCGGCAAGCGAGTGGTGGTCGATCGCACCTCGTCGTCGGGCGACTCTCGCCGTGCGGCCGGTGGAGGACTCCGGAGACACACGGAAGAAGCCGACTCGATGCAGGGGTTCAGCGCGAGTTGGTGGGACCTCGTCGATCCGGGCGTCCGGGGAACCCTCGAGGCGGAGTATCGAAACTAAGCTCCACTTCACTCGGTTCGAGTTCAAGTACCTCATGCCGAAACGCATGCGGGACGCGGTCGAGCGGGACTTGCAGTCCTTCGTCGAGCTCGATCCGTACGTCCTCGATCACGCGGACCACAAGTACTTCGTGCGCAGCCTCTACTGCGACGATGCGTCATTCAGCGCGTTTCACGACAAGCACGATGGCCTGCACACGCGCTCCAAGTTCCGCGTTCGCACCTACACCGATGCGCCGAGCGACACGGTCCCCGCCTTTCTCGAGATCAAGGGCCGGCACAACAACTTGGGATTCAAGCACCGGGTGCCGCTGCGGTCGGGCGGCGGAAGTCTGCTCGGGTCCGGGCCGGCATTCCTCCGGCGCGTGCTCGAGCTCACCGACAAGACGGCCGTTCGCGATCAGTTCGAGTACGAGATCCACCGCAAGCGGCTTCGGCCCGTGGCGCTCGTCGATTTTCGGCGCCGGCCGTACGTGAGCAAGTACGACCCGGACTTCCGTTTGACGTTCGACGAGCAGCTGTTCGCGACGGACGCCGCGTCGCTCTTCCCTCCGAGGTCCGCGAGACGCAGAGGAATGATCCGCGGCTCCACCGTGTTGGAGGTGAAGTTCCGGCGGCACATCCCGTCGTGGTTCCACCGAATCATCCAGTCGCATCAATTGAAGCAGGTGTCCATTTCCAAGATCTGCGAAGCCGTCGAAACGCTCGGCCTCGCGACGAATCTTTCGTGAGCCGATGCAGCAACAAGCACTAGGCGCGACGGACAGCGTACTCAGCCAGTCCTACCCGGAGATGCTCGTGAACGTCTCGCTCGCGATCGCGCTGGGGGTCGCTGTTTCAGCGGTCTACAAGCAGACGCACAAGGGTCTCTCGTACTCTCAGTCGTTCACCCACACCCTGCTGTTCGTCACGGTCATCGTGGCGATCGTCATGATGGTGATCGAGGGGAGCTTGGCGCGCGCGTTCGCGCTGGTCGGTGCGATGTCGATCATCCGGTTTCGAACGGTGATCAAGGACACGCGGGACACGGCCTTCGTGTTCGCTGGGTTGGCGCTCGGCATGGCGGCCGGCACGTCGAACTACTTCCTCGCGGTGCTCGGCACGGCCGCCGTGAGCGGGCTGGCCTTCGCGACGTACAAGCTGAACTACGGAGCGCTGCACAAGAGCGAGTTCATCCTGCGCTTCGTGTGCTCGCGAGAGCTCGGCAGCACGGCGCATCTCGAGAAGATCCAGGAGTTCAGCCGGCGCTGCAACTTGCTCCACATGGAGCCCTCGGCCGACGGCGAGGTGCTCAGCCTGACGTACGACATCGCGCTGAAGGACGGCGCGTCCGCGGAAGAGCTCACGCGAGCGATGGGGAGGCTGGAAGGCGTGAGCGAGGTCGTGCTGATCGCGTCCACGAACGATGTCGATTACTAGGAGCGATCGAGGCGCGTCCCGTGCGAGAACCCGGCCGGATCTCACGCTGCAGTACGACTTGACCGGCGACATCAAGGGCGCCGGCGCGGAGATCTCCGTGAAGGAGCGCCACACGGTGCAGTCCGCGGGAACGTACAGCTTGCGCCTCCTGCACTCGCAGCGCGGCACCGCGAGCATGTCGCAGTCGCGCGCCGCGAATCGCTTGAAGTACGGCGGCGCGACGTACGAGCTCTCCGACGTCGACGCGTGGTGGGAGGGCGTCGACAAGGGCAACCAGCAGAAGAGCGGCGTCACGGCGCTCTCGGGAGCGATCCTGAAGGATCGCGCGCCGTTCGCGACGTGTGCGCTCGTGAACGGCGCGCCATGCGCCAGAATCGGCGAGAAGGCGATCCGGTTGGACGATCTGACGGCGAAGTGAGCCGGCGATCGCGAGCAGTGCTTCCCCGTGTGTGGCCGCTCCGGGCGGAGAAGTGCTCCTCTCCACTCACGCGACACCTTCTCCGCGCATCGACTTCGATCTCAGGCGAGCTCCGAGTCCAAATCGCGAATCGGTGCTAGACTCGCTCGCCGCTCGACAACTCGCCAAGGTCGTACCTTGCACCGACGCATTCTCTCGTGTCTCGTCGCCGCCTTCGGCTCGTTCGCCGTCGATCGCACTGCGTCCGCCGGCACGCTGTACGTCGATGCCAACCTAGCGACCGGTGCCAACGACGGCTCTTCGTGGGTCGACGCATTCCAAGGTCTCGTTGGACTGCAGAGCGCGCTCGCCGTCGCGGTTGCCGGCGACGAGATCTGGGTTGCGGACGGGATGTACAAACCGACTGCGACGCTCGACCGGACGATCTCGTTCGACATGAAGAGCGGCGTTGCGATCCTGGGTGGATTCGCGGGTGGAGAGACGCTCGCTTCGCAGGCGGATCCGGAGACGAACGTCGCGATCCTCACGGGTGATCTTGACGGCAACGACGACTACTTCGGCGGATACCCGATGGGCGAGAACTCACAGCACGTCGTCCGCGGTGCCGGCGCGGACGCGACGGCGATCCTCGACGGTTTCACGATTCAGAGCGGTCAGGCGATTGGCTCACCCGGATCCGATCCGAGTTACGGCGGCGGCTTGTTCATGGTGGGGGCGAGCAACGGCACCATTCGGCGCTGCACTCTTCGCAACAATCTCTCCGTCTTCGGCGCCGGCGGCGCTGGCCACATCCGCGGGAGTCAGCCCACCTTCACGGACTGTCGCTTCATCGAAAACTGGAGCACGGGGTGGGGCGGTGCGATCGACATGAGGGGTAACGGCGACGCGGTATTCGAGCGCTGCGTGTTCGACTTCAACCACTCCGACAACGGCGGCGCGGTTCACGTCCACCACAGCAGCCCGCGGTTCTCGAACTGCCTCTTCACCCGCAACGGCGCCAGTAACAACAACGATGTCGCTGGTGTGAACGGGGGAGGAGCGATCCTCGTCAATGCATCGACGCTGTGGATCCACAACTGCACGATCACACGCAACAGCGCAAGCAAAGGCGGCACGGGCGGCGGGATCTTGGCGAGCACGAGCCTGGTCGACGTCTCCAATTCGATCGTGTACCGAAACTGGGCATATCCCGTTGGGGGACAAGGGACGCCAAGCGACATCGCCGGCCAGCTCGTGAGCGCCCGCTACTCGTGCATCGATGGCGGTTACCCCGGACCGGGCAATACGAGCGGCCCGCCGATGTTCGTCAACAACACCTACTTCGGGCTTCCTGACTTTCGCCTGCAAGTCGGTTCGCCGTGCATCGACGCGGGGGACAACGCGACGGTGCCGGTGGGTGTGGTGCGCGATCTCGATGGCGCTCTACGATTCGTCGATCATCCCGCTGCAGACAATGTCGGTCCGAGCATCCGTCCACCGGTCGACATGGGCGCGTACGAGACGCAGGAGCCGATCTCGAGTTACTGCTTCGGCGACAGCCTCGCAGGTCAATGCCCGTGTTCGACCGAGTCGTATCGAGGCGGCTGCTCGAATTCTCTCGGCGTCGGTGGTGTGTTGAGTTGGAGCGGAGTCTCGAGCCTGAGTTCCGACTCGGTCGTGCTCGCCGCGTCCAACTTCACTGGCGGCAGTGCGCTCTTCGTGCAGGGTACGCGCCTCGCTCAGATTCAGATCAGCAATGGCGTCTGGTGCGTCAACGGAAGCATCCTGCGCCTTGGCGTGGTCCCGGCGGCGTTCGGCATCGCGACGTTTCCAACGTCTCTCTCGGTTGCCGGTGGCGTGATTGCACCTGGTGTGTACTTTTACCAGGTGAGCTACCGCGACGCGGTCGGAGTGTGCGCATCCGCGTCGACGAACTACACGAATGGCGTCGCTGTGATCTGGTCGCCATGAGATTCGCAAGGAGACTACAGCGCAAGCGCATTCTCGCCATGTGCAGCTCAACCTTTCGAATGGCCGCCACTTTCCTCGCACTCATGCTGTGCGCGCCAATCTCTGCCCAAGTGACGCAACGTGTGAGCGTCTCCACGACCGGTGCGGGGGGGAACGACCGCAGCTGGCATCCTTCGATCTCGGCCGACGGCCGCTTCGTGGTGTTCGTTGGCGAGGCCTCGAACCTCGTCGCGGGCGACACGAACGGGGCCGATGACGTCTTCGTCCACGACCGCCAGCTCGGGTCGACCGAGCGCGTGAGCGTGGCCACGGACGGGACGCAGGGGAACGACGAGAGCTACCTGCCCTCGATCTCCGCCGACGGCCGCTTCGTGGCGTTCGAGAGTCGCGCGTCGAACCTCGTCCCAGGTGACACGAACTCGTACGTCGACGTCTTCGTGCGCGACCGCCAGCTCGGGACGACCGAGCGCGTGAGCGTGGCCACGGGCGGAGCGCAGGCGAACGCCAGCAGCTTCTGGCCCGACTGGGTCATGCCCTCGATCTCCGACGACGGCCGTTTCGTGGCGTTCGCGAGCGTCGCGTTGGGTCTAGTCGCGGGCGACACGAACGGCAGCTATGACGTCTTCGTGCGCGATCGTCAGCTCGGAACGACCCAGCGCGTGAGCGTCGCCACGAACGGTGCGCAGGGGAACTACCACAGCGGCGGGCCCACGATCACAGCCGACGGTCGTTTCGTGCCGTTCGGGAGCCAGGCCTCGAACCTCGTCGCGGGCGACACGAACGGGGAAACCGACAGCTTCGTGCACGATCGTCAGACCGGGACGACCGAGCGCGTGAGCGTGACCGCGAGCGGAACACAGGGGAACGCCGGCAGCTTCAAGCCCTCGCCCTCGGCCGACGGCCGCTTCGTGGCGTTTTACAGCCGCGCTTCGAACTTCGTCGCGGGCGACACGAACGCGGAATATGACGTCTTCGTGCGCGACCGCCAGCTCGGGACGATCGAGCGCGCGAGCGTGGGCATCAATGGAGCGCAGGGGAACGACAGCAGCTTCTCGACCTCGATCTCGGCCGACGGCCGCTCCGTGGCGTTCTACAGTTACGCCACGAACCTCGTCGTGGGCGACTCGTGGGTCATTGACGTCTTCGTGCGCGACCGCGGTCCAGCGTCCACGATCGCCGCCTTCTGCTTCGGTGACGGCACCGGCGCCGCATGTCCGTGCGCCAACACCGGCAACGCCGGGAGAGGTTGCAAGAGCTCGGCCGCTGGCAGCATCGGCTGCTTGCTGAGCGCTGTCGACTCGAGCGGCAACCCGAACCCGAGCACCAGCGTGAGCGCGAATGACCTTGGACTGAAGTCCGAGGGCATGAACGTCGGCAGCTACTGCGTCTTCTTCCAAGGCACGGGCAACGTGGCCGGCGGCGCCGGCGGCGTGTCGCCCGACTTCGACGGTCTCGATTGCGTCGGGGGCACGATCGTCCGGCTCGGTTGTATCCCCACGCTGAGTGGCACGAACACGCTCGCGAGTGTTGCGACCCTCGCCGGACTCTCGGCGACGGCTCAGACCCTCGTGTACCAAGCGGCCTACCGCAATGCGGTGCCGTTCTGCACGCCGGCGACGCTCAACACGTCGCACGCGCTGCAGGTCTCCTGGGGGCCTTAAGCGTCGCGAGGAGCCGTCGGCCTCGACGCGCTCGTCTTTCGAGGTGTGAGTCGCACGGCCTCCCGTATCATCCCGCGCGATGACACTCCTCGCGCTCTCCGACGTTCGCAAGCGTTTCGACGAACGCGTGATCCTCTCGGACGTCTCGCTGTCGATCGGCGACGGCGAGCGCGTCGGCCTCGTCGGACCGAACGGTTGCGGCAAGACGACCTTGATGAGGATCTTGGCCGGTCGCGAGGGCATCGACGCGGGTGAGCGAACGCTGCGGCGCAATCTGCGCCTGGGCTACTTCGAGCAGGAGCCCTCGCTCGATCTTTCGTGCAGCGTCCGCGACACGGTGCGAGCGGGCTGGGCCGTGCGGGAGTCCGTGCTCGCGGAGCTTCAGCGCGTGCACACGGCGCTCGAGCAGGGCGTGGAGCGCGTCGACGGACTGCTCGCGCGTCAGGCACGTCTCGAAGAGGAGCTCGACCGTCTCGGCGGGCACGACGTCGAGCACGAGGTGACGTCCCTCCTCGAGCATCTCGGCCTCATGGATGCCGACGCGCTGTGCGGTGCTCTGTCCGGCGGCGAGCGGCGCCGCGTCGCTCTCGCTCGCCTCTTGATCGGCCGGCCCGAGCTCTTGCTCCTCGACGAGCCCACGAACCACCTCGACGCGTTCGTCATCGACTGGCTCGAGGACCTCTTGCTCGAGACGCGCGTGCCGCTGTGCATCGTCACGCACGACCGCTACTTCCTGGACCGCGTCGTCGATCGCATCGTGGAGCTCGACCGCGGCCAACTGCACGCGTACGAGGGCGGCTACGGCGAGTATCTCGTCGCGCGCGCGCAGCGCCTCGACTCCGAGCGGAGCGCCGAGAGCGCGCGCCAGAACGTGCTGCGGCGCGAGACCGTGTGGATGCGTCGTGGTCCGCCGGCGCGGACGACGAAAGCCAAGGCACGTATCGATCGATTCCACGCCCTCGTCGCCGATGCGCCCATCGCACTCTCCCGCGAGCTCGAGCTCGAGATCCCGCCCGGCCCGCGACTGGGCTCGCGCGTGCTCTCGCTCGCCGGTGTTTCGAAGAGCTTCGACGGACGAGTCGTCGTGCCGACGCTCGACCTCGAGCTCGGGCCCGGCGAGCGTTTGGGACTCGTCGGTCCGAACGGCGCCGGGAAGACGACGCTCTTGCGCCTCTGCATCGGCGCGCTCGCGCCGGATGCAGGCTCGGTGGCGATCGGCGAGACCGTGCGCATCGCGACGATCGACCAGATGCGCGACGACCTCGATCCGTCGAAGAGCGTGATCGAGGAGATCGCGGGCAGCGCCGAGCACGTCGTGATCGGCGAGCGCACGATCCGCATCGAAGGCTTTCTCGAACGGTTCCTGTTTCCCGGAGCGATGAAATATGTGCCGGTGGGTCGCCTGTCGGGCGGCGAGAGAAATCGCGTGCTGCTCGCGAAGCTCTTCTGCGCGGGCGGCAACGTGCTCGCGCTCGACGAGCCGACCAACGATCTCGATCTGGCGACCTTGAGGGCGCTCGAAGAAGCGTTGATCGCGTATCCGGGCGCGGTGCTCGTCGTCAGCCACGACCGTTGGTTCCTCGATCGGGTCGCGACGCGCATCCTGCATCTCGACGGGAAGGGCGGAGCGCGCATGCACTTCGGCGACATGAGCGGCCTGCTCGCGGCGCTCGCGTCCGAGCGCGAGCTCGCACGCGAAACGGAGCGCACGCCGGCGACCGCGCCGACGCCGAAGTCCACGCGCGAAGCGAAGCCCAAGCGCCGCACACCATGGCAACAGAAGGAGCTCGACGAGCTGCCCGACCGCATCACCGCGATCGAGACCGAGATCGCGGTCGTCGACGCGCAGCTGGCCGATCCGAAGCTGTACACCGATTCGAAGGCCGAGATCCAGCGCGTGCGCGAGCGACGCGCCGAGCTGCAAGCGAGCGTCGACGCGATCTACGCTCGTTGGGAGGAGCTGGAATCGCTGTGAGTAGATATGTCGGCATCGCGATGGGAACGAGAGCCGACATCGCGAGAGCGCCGGCATCACGCCCGTGAAGGGTGACCGCAAGGGGATCCTGCGCGCACTCCGATCGGCGCGTACCACGCTGCGCAACATCCGACAGAACTTGCTCTTCGCCTTCGGCTACGACGCTCTCGGCGTTCCGGTCGCGGCGGGTGTGTTCCATCCGCTCGCGGGCTGGCTCCTGTCGCCGATAATCGCCAGCGCTGCGATGAGCCTCTCGTCGGTTTCAGTGATCGGCAATGCGCTGCGCCTTCGGAGAGCGCAGCTGTGATTCCTCGCTTCCAGCGCTCGTGGGCCCTCAGGCGCCGAAGCGCGGCATGCCGCGCGACCCGCCGCATGCGCATCAAAGCCGGAGGAACTACGCCCTTGGCGGGGGGGGACGGACGGCGCCGAACGCCTAGGATCGGCGCCGAGGTACGAGAATGAAGACAGCGCAATCTTCGCGGATCGTCCGCGGCTGGACGGCGGCGACCGTCGCGTGCGCGGCGGCATTCCAGGGGAGCGTTCCCGCGCAGGACGCGGAACGAGCGACGCACTCGGACGAGGCGTCCGCGCCTCAGTTGTCGTACGAGCGCCGCGCGGGCGATGTCACGCTGCGTCAGTACCAGCTGGGCTGCCTCAGCCAGCTCACGTATCTCATCGTGAGCCACGGCGAGGCGGTGGTGGTCGACCCGCAGCGCGACGTCGAGCACTACGTGCGCGATGCGAAGGCGCTCGGCGCACGCATTCGGTACGTGGCGTTGACGCACACGAACGCGGACTTCGTCGCCGGACACACGGAGCTCGCGGCGCGCGAGGGCGCCGAGATCCTGATCTCGGCCGCATCGGCTTCGCAGTTCGAGCACCGCGCAATGCGCGACGGCGAGTCCGTCCCGCTCGGCGCGGCCACGCTCGAGTTCATCGCCACGCCCGGACACACGCTGGACTCGATGAGCGTGCTCGTGCGGGTGCCCGGCGAGGACGTCGAGGCCGACCCGCTGTGGGCCCTGACGGGGGATGCCCTCTTCATCGGCTCGATCGGTCGGCCGGATCTCGCGCAGGGCAGCATCAGCCCGATGGCGCTCGCCGGCAGAGCCTTCGAGTCCGTGCAACGCTTCCGCACGTTGCCCGACGCGACCATCGTGTTGCCGGCGCACGGCGCGGGCTCGCTGTGCGGAGCGCACCTCTCGCCGGACACGACGTCGACCATCGGACGTGAGAAGGCCGGGAACCCGTATTTCCAGATCCACAGTCGCGCCGCGTTCGTCGCGCGCGACGTGTCCGGTCTCCCGCCCGCGCCGCAGTACTTCGCGTACAACGTCGCGCTGAACCGCGCCGGCCCGCCGGTGGTCGACTGGACGGACGAGATGCCGCGGGCGCTCGCGCCGTCCGAAGTCCGCGACGCGGTGACCGGCGGGGCGTGGGTCGTCGATCTGCGCGACGCGCGCTCGTACGCGAGATCGCACTTGGAGGGATCCGTCAACGTCTCCGTCCGCGGCCGGCTCGACACCTGGACCGGCATCGTGATCCCTTTCGAGGCGCCGCTCGTGCTCGTCGGATCCGGCGCGGAAGTGCGCGAAGCCGCGTTCCGGTTCAAGCGCATCGGCCTCGACCACGTCGTCGGGTACTTGGCGACGGATCTCGAGAGCGCCCGCGCCGCCGGTCTCTCCTTGCGTACGACCGAGCTCGTCGCGCCCGCCGCCCTGGCCGATCGCATCGCGATCGGCACCGAGCCGATCCTCGTCGACGTGCGCACCGCAGAAGAGCACGCGGAGCTCGCGATCGGAGAGTACGCGCAGATCGAGCTCACCGATTGGAAGCGCTTCGGCGAGCTGCTCGATCGAGAGATGCCGGTCTTGTTCGTCTGCAATTCCGCGTACCGCAGCAGCATGGCGGTGGGGCTGGCCGAGCGGCTGGGATTCCGCGACGTCGGGAGCGTCGAAGGGGGGCTCGACGCCTGGCTCGACGCCGGTCTTCCGGTGTACGGCACCGCGCCCGTGTGCGCGGGTTCGGTGTTCCCCGCGCCCGGCACGCCGGCGAACGGCGTCGCGGTGCCGCAGGCGGCGACGCCCGTGACGTTCGAGCTTCCCGAGCCGATCGAGCCCGAGCAACTCGCCGCGCTGCTGCGCGATCAGCCGTCGAGCTACGCGCTGCTCGACCTGCGCCCGGCATGGCAGTACCGCGAGTACCACCTGCCCGGCGCGATGAACGTCGAGCCGGGAGGGCTGCTCGCACAGCTTCGGTCGCTGCCGAAGAGCGCGCGCGTCGTGCTGATCGATCGCGATGGAACGTTCGCGTGGGCGGTCGGCGGCGCGGCGTCCGGAGCGCTCGGCTCTGAGCCGCGTCTCTTGCGCGTGCTCGCCGGAGGCACCGCGCGCTACTGGCGCGAGATCGAGATCGGGGGGCGATCGCCGCCGGCGATGCCGGGAGCGCAAGCGACGCCGACCGCCGCGCCGGCGCAGATCCTCGCGCCGCGTGCGCAACCGCCGGCCAAGAAGCGCAGCGCCGGCTGCTAGGAGCATGTGCATGACCGTCCCCATCCAACCCGATTCGCCCGTTGCCCAGCGCTACTGGAACCCGTATGTCGCTGGCATCGGGCTCGGACTGGCGCTCCTCGTCTCCTTCGTCGCGCTAGGAGTCGGGCTCGGGGCGTCGGGGAGCACGGCGCGCGTCGCCGCGAGCGTCGCGCACGCCATCGCGCCTGCGGCAGTCGAACGGAACGGTTACCTGGGACCGTGGTTCGAAGTCGGATCCCCGCTTGCGAACTACCTCGTGTTCATGTCGCTCGGCACGCTGCTGGGCGGGCTGGTGTCCGCTCTGTTCGCGCGCCGGGTGGAAGTGTCGGTCGAGCGCGGCGGCCGTATCTCGCCGCGCGCGCGCCTGGGATTGGCGGTGGTCGGCGGACTGCTCGTCGGTTTCGCGAGCCGCATGGCCGCGGGTTGCACCTCCGGCCAGGCGCTCACGGGCAGCGCGCTCTTGCTGGGAGGAAGCTGGGCCTTCCTCGTCGCCGTGTTCATCGGAGGATTCCTCGTCGCGCCGCTCGTGCGCAAGGCGTGGCAGCCGTGAACCTCTTCGACCAAGGGCTGCTCGAGACGCCGTTCGGCTGGACGGCCGCCCTGCTCGTCGGCCTGGCCTTCGGCTTCTGGCTGGAGCGCGCCGGTTTCGGATCGAGCCGCAAGCTGGCGGCCATCTTCTATCTACGCGACTTCGCCGTCGTGCAGGTGATGTTCACCGCCGTCGCGACGGCGGCCCTCGGCCTCGCCGCGCTCGACGTCGCGGGCGTGTTCGACGCGTCGCGCGTCTATCGCATGGAGACGCTGCTTGGACCGCAGATCGT
>CAZQHA010000024.1:0-18313 GCA_964592795.1 uncultured Planctomycetaceae bacterium
GCCGAGCGGGCCCGAGCTCGATGCATCCGCGCTCAAGGACGCCGCGCGCGCGAAGCTCCCCGAGTACATGGTGCCGGCGCACGTCGTGACGCTCGAGCGCCTGCCGCTGACGCCGAACGGCAAGGTCGACCGCAAGGCGCTGCCCGCGCCCGAGGCGGCCGCAGCGCCGCGACAGTCGAGCTACGTCGCGCCCGACGGCTCGCTCGAGGAGATGCTCCTCGAGCTGTGGCAGGAGACGCTCGGACAGGAAGCGATCGGCGTCGAGGACAACTTCTTCGACATCGGCGGCCACTCGCTGCTCGTCGTGCGGCTGCACCGCAAGCTCGCCGGCATGATCCAGCAGGCGATCACGCTGACGGACCTCTACCGCTTCCCGACGATCCGCTCGCTGACCGAGCACCTCTCGTCGAACGGCGAGTCGAAGGAGCTCGAGAAGAGCAAGGGCCGCGGCGCGCGCCGGCGCGAGTCGCTCACCCGTCGCAGCAAGAAGTCGAGCTGATCCGATGGCCGCAGACGAGATCCAGCCGACCGATATCGCGATCATCGGCATCGCCGCGCACTTGCCGGGCGCGAAGGACTTCCGCGAGTACTGGAAGAACCTCCGCGACGGCGTCGAGTCCGTGCAGGAGTTCACGCGCGACGAGCTCGCGGCCGCGGGCGTCCGCGACGCGGACCTGCGCGATCCGAACTACGTGAAGTCGGGCGTCGTGCTCGCGGACATGGAGCACTTCGACCCCGAGTTCTTCGGGTTCAGCCCCAAGGAAGCGGCGATCCTCGATCCGCAGCACCGGCACTTCCTCGAGTGCGCGTGGGAGGCGCTCGAGGACGCCGGCCATCCGCCCGAGTCGTTCGACGGCGCGATCGGCGTCTTCGGCGGCTGCGGCATGGGCGCGTACTTCTCGTTCAACCTGCTCTCGAACCCGCGGCTCGTCGACTCCGTGGGCTTGTTCCTGCTCCGTCACACGGGCAACGACAAGGACTTCCTGTGCACGCGCGTGTCGTACAACCTCGACCTCAAGGGGCCGAGCGTCAACGTGCAGACCGCGTGCTCGACGTCGCTCGTCGCGGTGCACGTCGCGTGTCAGAACCTGCTCTCGGGCGAGTGCGACATGGCGCTCGCCGGCGGCGTCACGATCGAGCTCCCCCACCGCCGCGGGTACAAGTTCCAGGAAGGCGAGATCCTCTCGCCCGACGGACACTGCCGCGCGTTCGACGAGCGCTCGCAGGGCACGATCTTCGGCAGCGGCGCGGGCATCGTGGTCTTGAGGCGCCTGGCGGATGCGATCGCCGATGGGGATCACGTCTACGCCGTGATCCGGGGATCGGCGATCAACAACGACGGCTCGGGCAAGGTCGGCTATCTCGCGCCGAGCGTCGACGGGCAGGCCGCCGCGGTCACCGAGGCATTGTCGGTCGCCGACGTGCGCTCCGACACGATCCAGTACATCGAGTGCCACGGCACGGGCACGCCGATGGGCGATCCGATCGAGATCTCGGCGCTGACGCAAGCGTTCCGCGAGACGAGCGACGCGCCCGAGGCAACGCACACGTGCGCCATCGGGTCGGTGAAGACGAACATCGGTCACCTCGACACGGCCGCCGGCGTCGCGGGGTTGATCAAGGTCGCGCTCGCGCTCGAGCACGCGCAGATCCCGCCCAGCCTCAACTACTCGGCGCCGAACCCCAACATCGAGTTCGAGAAGACCCCGTTCTTCGTCAACGCGCGCCTCACCGATTGGATCCGCGGCAAGACGCCGCGGCGCGCGGGGGTCAACTCGCTCGGCGTCGGCGGCACGAACGCGCACGTCATCGTCGAGGAAGCGCCGTCCGCGGGCGCGCCGGCCCGCGCGCAGCGTCCCTACCAGCTGATCACGCTCTCCGCGAGGAACCGCGCCGCGCTCGACGAAGCCGGGCGGCGGCTCGCGCGGCATCTGCGCGAGAACGCCGGCGAGAGCTTCGCCGACGTCGCATGGACGCTCCATCACGGCCGCCGCGCGTTCGGCGAGCGGCGCGTGCTCGCCGCGGCGTCCGGCGAGGAGGCCGCCGCGCTCCTCGAAGCGCTCGACACGCGCCGGGTCTTCACGCACACCGCTCCGTCGTCGAAGGCGTCGGCGGTCTTCATGTTCCCCGGCGGCGGCGCGCAGCATCCGCGCATGGGCCGCGACCTCTACGACGCGGAGCCCGTGTACCGCGAGCACGTGGATCGCGGGCTGTCGGAGCTGAAACGGCGCACGGGCAAGGATCTCCGGCCGCTCCTCTTCGCGGACGAAGCGCGCATCGGCGAAGTCGCGACCACGCTCGAGCGCCCGTCGCTGCAGCTGCCGGCGATCTTCATCGTCGAGTACGCGCTCGCGAAGCTGTGGACGTCGTGGGGCGTCGAGCCCGCCGCGATGATCGGACACAGCATGGGCGAGAACACGGCCGCGTGCCTCGCCGGCGTGATGTCGTACGAGGACACGCTCGGCCTCGTCAGCTTGCGCGGCGACCTCTTCGAGCGCGTTCCGGCGGGCGGAATGCTCAGCGTCCCGCTCTCGGCGGACGAGCTCTCCCCGATGCTCGGAGCCGAGCTCGACCTCGCGTCGGTGAACACCACGGGTCTGTGCGTCGCATCGGGGCCCGTGCAAGCTCTCGACGAGCTCGCCCGGCGGCTCGAGGCGCGCGGCGTCGAAGCGAAGCGCGTGCCGATCTCGATCGCCGCGCACTCGCGCCTCCTCGAGCCGATCCTGGCCGAGTTCGGCGCGTACTTGAAGTCGATCCGCCTCGCGCCGCCCAAGGTGCCGTTCGTTTCCAACGTGACCGGGACGTGGATCACCGAGTCCGAAGCGCAGGATCCGCAGTACTGGGTGCGCCACTTGCGCAGCACCGTTCGGTTCGCCGACGGCATCCAGACCCTGTGCGCCGATCGCTCGCGCGTGTTCCTCGAGGTCGGTCCGGGCAAGACGCTGAGCTCGCTCGCGCGCCAGCACACGGCGATGCCCGCCGGCGCGAGCTGTCTCTCCTCGCTGCGCCACCCGGACGAACGCGTCAGCGACGTCGCGTTCTTCACGGCGGTCCTGGGACGGCTGTGGGGCGCCGGCGTCGCGGTCGACCTCGCGCGGCTCTGGCAGGGCGAGAAGCGCCGCCGCGTGTCGCTGCCGACGTACGCGTTCCAACGCCAACGCTACTGGATCGATCCGGGAGCGCCGGTCGCCATCGAGGAGGGGTCGAGCGGACCGGAGAAGCTCGAGCGCTTCGACGACTGGTTCCGCCGCCCCGTGTGGAACGCGCGTCCGCTCGCGAGCCCGAGCGCGACCGCCGCGAAGGAAACATGGCTCGTCTTCGTCGACGACGCGGGCGTCGGCGAGCGCCTCGCGCTGTCCCTGCTCGAGAAGGGTCACGACGTGATCACGGTGCGCGAGAGCGACTCGTACGAGCAGGTCGACGCGAACGAGTACTTCCTCTCGCCCGAGCACGGGCGCGAGGGGTACGACCGGTTGATCCGCGACCTCGTCGCGAGCGGCAAGGTGCCCTCGGGCATCGCGCACCTGTGGATGGTGACCGCGGACGAGAGCTTCCGCCCCGGCTCGAGCTTCTTCCACCGCAACCAGGAGCGCGGGTTCTACAGCTTGTTCTTCCTCGCGCAGGCGATCCTCGACGAAGGCCTGCCGGGCCCGCTGCGCGTGCACGTCGTGTCGAACGGCATGCAGCAGGTCGGCGGCGAGGCGCTGTGCCATCCGGACAAGGCGACGCTGCTCGGACCGTGCAAGGTGTGGCCGCACGAAGCCGCCGGCACGACCGTCAGCTCGATCGACGTCGAGCTGCCGGGCCAGGGCGGCACGAAGAAGCCGCGCTTCAAGGCGAAGCGCGTCCTCGACGACGTCGCGCGCCACCTCGCGGCGGAGCTCGCCGCGCCCGCGTCGAACGCGATCGTCGCGCTGCGCGACGGCGAGCGCTTCGTGCAGGAGCTCGGGGCGTGGACGAGCACGAACGAGACGCAGCTGCGAAGCCGGCTGAAGGAGCGCGGCGTCTACGTGATCACGGGCGGGCTCGGCGGCCTGGGTCTCGTCGCGGCGCAGCACCTCGCCACGCGTTACCGCGCGCGGCTCGTGCTGATCGCACGCACGCCGCTACCGCCGCGCAACGAATGGGATGCCTGGGTCGCGCGCTCGGCGTTCTCGAACGCGACGACGCGCCGCATCCAGAAGGTGCGCGAGCTCGAAGCCGCCGGCGCGGAGGTCCTGATCGCGGCCGCGGACATCACCGACAGCGTCGCGATGCGCGGCGTGCTCTCGGAAGCGCGCTCGCGCTTCGGCGCGATCGACGGCGTGTTCCACACCGCGGGCGTGCTCGACGACGGCCTGATCCAGCAGAAGACGCAGAGCTCGATCGAGGACGTGTTCACGCCCAAGGTGCACGGCACGCTCGTGCTCGACGCGCTCCTCGCGGAGGAGAAACCGTCGTTCCTCGTCCTGTACTCGTCGACGAGCAGCTGGATCGCGCCCGCCGGCCAGGTCGACTACGTCGCCGCGAACGCGTTCCTCGACGCGTACGCGCAGAGCCGGTCGCGGAGCGCGACCTACACCGTCTCCGTCGGCTGGGGCGTGTGGAACGAGGTCGGCATGGGCTTCGACGCCGCGTCCCGCATGGGCCAAGCGACGTCGATCGCGCCCAAGCGCGAATCGCGCGTCGACCATCCGTTCCTCGACGCGAAGCTCGACGATCGCTCGAGCCACGTGACCTTGAGCGCGCGCTTCACTCCGAGCGCGCGCTGGGTGCTCGACGAGCACCGCACGCGTCAGGGCCACGCGCTCCTGCCCGGAAGCGGCTACTTCGAGCTGATCGCCGCCGCTCTGCGCGAGTGCGGCGAGAAGTCGGCCTTCGAGGTGCGCGACCTCTACTTCTTCCGCCCGATGTACGTCGCCGACGCGGAGACGAAGGAGCTCCGCGTGCGGATGCGCGAGAGCGACGAAGGCTACGCGTTCGACCTGCAGACGAAGGTCGAGCTCGATTCCGGCCGCGCGGGGTACCAGACGCACGCCCAAGCGCGGGTCTTGCTGCACGCACTCGCTGCGCCGCCGGAGGTCGACCTCGCGGCGATCGACGCGCGCTGCGACATCGAGCGCCTCGAGGACAAGGAGCGCGGTGTCCGCACGAAGCAGGAGGACCATCTGCGGTTCGGCCCGCGCTGGCGCGTCGTCCAGAGCGCACACTACGGTCGCGGCGAGGCGCTCGCGACCTTGGCTCTGCCCACGGCGTACCAATCGGACGTCGACTCGATCGCGCTGCACCCGGCGCTCGTCGACCTCGCGACCGGCTTCGCGATGAACCTGATCGAGGGCTACCGGCACACGAACGAACTGTGGGTGCCGGTCTCGTACAAGAGCGCTCGCGTGTACGAGCGACTGCCCGCGCGCGTGCACAGCTGGGTCCGCAATCATGCGGCGAACACGGCCAGCGGCTCGTTCGCGACGTTCGACGTCACGATCACCGATGCGAAAGGGCGCGTGCTCGTCGAGATCGAGGAGTTCGCGATCAAGCGGCTCGCGCACGGCGAGGGCTTCGCCGTCGCCCCCAAGCCCTCCGAGCGCGAGCTCGAGTTCGACACCGACGCGGCCGGGCGCCAGCTCTCCCCGGCCGAGCTCGCGTTCCAGCAGAACCTCGAGCGCGGCATCCTTCCCGCCGAGGGCCAGCGCGCGCTGGAGCGCGTCCTCTCCGGCCACGCGGAACCCCAGCTCGTCGTGTCGTCGCTCGACCTCTCCGCCTTGGAGGCGCAATCGCGCGAGCTCGCGAAGAGCGTCGTTCCCGCGGACGACAGCGCGAAGTTCGCGCGTCCGAACCTCTCGAGCGAGTACGTCGCCGCTCGCGACGACATCGAGAAGACGCTCGTCGGATTCTTCGAGGAGCTGCTGGGCGTGCGATCCGTGGGCGTGAAGGACAGCTTCTTCGACCTCGGCGGCCACTCGCTCGTCGCCGTGCGCCTCTTCGCGAAGATCAAGAAGGCGTGGCAGGTCGAGTACCCGATCTCGGTGCTCTTCGAGGCGCCGACGATCGAAGGCTGCGCCGCGATGATCCGACAGAGCCTCGGCGAGTGCGCCGCCGACGCCGCCGATCCGACGATCGGCACGCTGCCGAGCACCGCGCCGCGCTCGCGGTACGCGCACCTCGTGAAGATGCACCCGGGCGAAGGCGCGGCGAAGACGCCGTTCTTCCTCGTCGCGGGCATGTTCGGAAACGTGCTCAACCTGCGGCACATCGCGCAGCTCGTCGGCACCGACCGGCCGTTCTACGGGCTGCAAGCGCGCGGGCTGTACGGCGACCACACGCCGCACGAGACGTTCGAGGAGATGGCGCAGGCGTACCTCGCGGAGCTCCTCACGATCCAGCCGCACGGCCCCTACCTGCTGGGCGGGTTCTCGGGCGGCGGGATCACGGCGTTCGAGATGGCGCACGAGCTGCGCGCGCGCGGCGAGGAGGTGTCGATGCTCTTGATGCTCGACACGCCGCTGCCGAAGTCGGAGCCGCTGACCGCGCGCGACAAGGCGATGATCCACTGGCAGCGCCTCAGGCGCGGCGGCCACAACTACATCTTCGATTGGGCCAAGGGGCGCTTCCGCTGGGAGCTCGCGAAGATCCAGAGGAAGCTCGGCGACCCGCCGGCCGAGCAGCGCGCGAGCGAGTTCCGCTCCGAGCGGATCGAGAGCGCGTTCCGCCGCGCGCTCTCCGTGTACGAAGTGCGCCACTACCCGGGCACGATCACGCTCTTCCGCCCGAAGCTCGACGAGTCGCACGTGCTCGGGCCGGGCCGGGTCGCGAACAAGGTGCGCGAGCTCGTCTTCCACGACAACGGCTGGAGCGCGCACTGCCAGCGCGTCGACGTCTTCGAGATGCCGGGCGACCACGACAGCATGGTGCTCGAGCCGAACGTCCGCGTGCTCGCGGCACGGCTGCGCGAGCGCATCCAGGACGCCCTCGAACGGCGCGAATCGACGAGGCTCGCGTCATGACCGGCGGAGCGCACGGACGGAGCACGGGGGCGATCGAGGACGCGGAGCTGCGCGCGGTCGAGCTCCGGTCGCGCCTCGGCGGGCGGGCGCTCGTCGCCAGCGCGCCGCTGTGCGGCGAGCTCTCCGACCTTTTCCCCGAGGAGCGGCACGTCGTCGAGCGCGCGGTGATGTCGCGCGTGCGCGAGTTCGCGACCGGTCGCGTGCTCGCGCGGCAATTGCTGCGGCGCCTGGGATTCTCCGACGAGCCGATCCTGCCCGGCCGCAACCGGTGTCCGGTCTGGCCTGCGGGCGCGACCGGCTCGATCTCGCACACGGGCGACCGGTGCGTCGTCGCCGTCGCGCTCCGCGAGAACGCCGCGGCGATCGGCATCGACGTCGAGCCCTTCGCGCCGCTCGAAACGGAGCTCTACCCGATCGTGTTCGTCGAGTCCGAGCGCCGCTGGCTCGACGAGCAGCCGAGCTCGCAGCGGCCGTACGTGGCGCGCGCCCTGTTCAGCGCCAAGGAGAGCTACTACAAGTGCCAGTACCCGCTCACCGAGCGCGTGCTGGAGTTCAAGGACGTCGAGGCGCGCGTGTCGGTGCGCCGCGAGTCGTTCAAGGCGCGCTGCACGCGGGCGTCCGGCGGAGCGCGCTCGCTCGAGTCGGTCGTGGGAGTGCTGTCGATCGTCGACGATCGAATCGTGACGGCGATGATGCTCGCGGCGTAGGGCCCAGTCTCGCCTGGAGTGCAACGGATGAGGGCGGGCGTGCATCCAAGCACGCGACGAGTCCCACATCCGCTCGTAGACCCCGGGGCTGAGACGAATTCCTCCGATTTGTGAAACGAAGCGAGCGCGACCAGCATTCATGGGCGCATGACGCTGGACGCGCGAAGCGTCGCGATCCTCGGGTCGCGGCGCGCGATCCAGAGATCGGAGGATACATGACACGCCGAAAGCTGCACTTCCCACTCTGGTTGGCGATCGCTTGGTTGGCGAATGCCGCGGATGCGGGCACGTCCTGGGTCAACGATTTCGAATCCGCCGACCTCAAGGGCATCCAGTTCCAACCGCTTCAGTTCGGACTGCGCTCCTCGACGAACACGAGCACGCTCACGACGGCGCACATCTTCGGCGGCGCGCTCAACATGAAGTTCAACCACAGCCCCATCAAGCCTTGGACTCCGGCGCTCGCGCAGCAGGCGACGAGCATGGCGCTGGACCGCACCAAGCATTACGTCATCAAGCTGCAGCTCGAGGTGGAGAGCGACACGCTCGACGGCGTTCCGATGACGCTGCGCTGGGACGACGGCGGCGGGGACAGCACTCCAGGCTTCAATGGGACGGAACAGGTTGCATTCGTCGCGTATCCCAACATCGGGCGGCGCACGTTCACCTTCTACACGAACGACACGACGACCTGGCCGGCGTTCGCTCACTTCGGAAAGGACCCCGGCGACAACGCCGACATCCAGTTCTGGCTTCTCTTGCCGGGAAACCAACATCCGAATCCCGCGGACCTCGACAATCACGCCTTTCGGATCCACCACATCGAGTTCAAGGAGTACGTAGCCACCGCCCCTGAGCCGCTAGTGATCGCGAGCTACTTCCCAGCCGAGACGACGCGTGAGGTCTCGCACCAGAACGGAATCTGGGGCCTCTACAACACCTCGAAGACCGACCCGACGCACTACTCAGTGCAATACAGCGGGGACACCTACATCACGACGGACAAGAAGGAGTGTGCGAACACGTTCTATCCGCGCATCGGACTCTTCGACGCCAGCGACCCGAACATCATCGAATACCACGTCCTCCAGGCGAAGGCGTCGGGTGTCGACGGCTTCGCGATCGAGAACGCAGTCCCCGGCAGTTCGACATGGCGAGTCCAAATGAACGACGTGATGTATGTGATGAGCGACGTCGTCAAGGACATGCATTTCGAGTTCCAGGTCGGACTGAACTTCCTGCCGAACGTTTATGGCGAATGGCGAAAAGACGACTTCACACCGCAATGGACGACGCGAGAGCAGATGCGAGTCCAGATGCAGCTCGACATGAAGCAATGGCTTGACGACATCTACGCCGGAAGGCAGACGGGTATTTGGATCGCAGGTCGGCCGGCCATACTCGTATTCAATATCTCGAACTGCAACCTCGATTGTGACCTCCCATGCCCGCCCGCTGTCGACCCCGTGACCGACAGCACGATGAGGAATTGCGATTTCGACGCGATGCGCGATTTCCTCAACAACAACGGATGGGGATCGCCGAGTGCGTCGGCACTTCTCGACCCGGTGTTCCTCGGAAACAACGCCTACTTCGCGAACAATCTGGTTGGTTCCATCGAGGGAGCGTTTCCCTGGACGAGCGCTCAGTGGAACGGCGGCTTGAGCGAGCTTCCTCCGTGGGAGCACTTCAATACGCGCTCGAGCATCGTCAACAGTTACTTGAACGCGTACTACAACGGCTGCATGAACTGGTTCGGCACCGGACGCATGCCCTATTTCATGGGAGGTGCACTGAGAGGCTTCGACGACCACAAAGGACACTCCTGGGGAACGGACGACGTCAAGCGCTACATCGCCAGCGACCTCGGCGAGACGCTCGACGACAGCTGCGCGAGCTTCGAAAACCAGTCCGCGACGGGAACGCCGCTGCTCTTCGTCGTCGAATGGCCCGAGCACAAGGAGGCGACCGGTGTCGATCCGAACCGGGAACAGGGCTACGCGCACATGGAACGGCTGGCGAGCCGCATCTGGAACTGGCGCGGGCTGCCGCTGAACTACAACCCGACGCTGCTTCGCATGCCTGAGCGTCTCCTCGGCGTGAGAAGGACCATCGAGTTCCTCATCAAGGCGGGATATGCGGACACGGATCCTGCGATCACCGCGTTAAGCGCACAAGCGAACGCGGCGAGTTGGGCGATCCATGATCTGAACGAGGTCGATGCCGACGTGGAGCTCGATGCTGCCGAGAGCGCTGCCCAATCCCTTGTGGCTGGTCTGACGACGACTTGGATCGACCTTGGGTGGAGCTACGGCGGCGACTGCTCGTCGATCGTCCAGTCGTGGCCTTCGAGTCCAACGACCGTGAGCACCGGCGGAAAGACCGGTCTGGCGTTCACTTCGCCGAACGGTGGATTCTTGCGGTACCGGATCACCGATCCTGCCAAGCGAGCGGCGATCAACGACGGCTACTTCGTAGGAAGGCTGCGCATCGAATACCTGGACCAGGGCACGAACTGGATCTACTCCGGCACGGACAACGACCTGCCGCAAGTGTTCCAGTTCTACTGGGCCAAGGACCTAGCCCGATTCTTGGCGAAGGGCAGCGCGCAATGGCGCCGAGTCGAGTACGACCTCGTCAACATCGACTTCCACATGGGACTCGACGGATCGTCGGACCTCGAATTCCAAGAGCAGCTTCGGCAGGGGGCAACCTACCAGAGCGGTCTCAGTACCGTCCAGATCCTGGGCACCGTCTACAAGAGGCCGTGATCGAGCTGGAGATCGTCATGCTCATGAAATCAAGAATGACTGCTCTGAGTGTCGCCGCACTGATTTCGAACATCGCCGTTGCTCAGACGCCTGGCACGCTGGCCTGGGCGGTGAGCGCGGGCGGTCCCGGTGCGGATTACGTCTACGACGCGATCATGCTCGCGGACGGAAGCGTCGTCATCACAGGGGAGTATTGGGACGAGATCACATTTGGTGCCAGCACCTTCGATGCGGCGGGAGCCGGAGATGTTGCGGCACAATGCGGCGTGACTCAAGGAATCGATGAGCTCACCGAAGAGTGCGACATGTTCGTCGCCAAGTACAGCTCTCAGGGTGCACTGCTCTGGGCTAATCATGCCGGTGGCAAGTACTCCGACAGAGGACTGCGCGTTCGCGAAGTCGGCGGCAACATCGAAGTCACTGGAACAGGCTTCGGGTGCATCAAGTTCAGCAATGCGGTCGCGCTCCTGGCTGAGGAGGAGTATTACTTCGTCGCGAACTACAACCCCACCACCGGCGCCTTCGTTTCCGCAAGTCTCCCGCCGACTCCGGGAGGACGTACCGACACGCCGCTTTACCAGCCCAGCGTGAACCTCGACGTACCCAACTGGATGGTTCGACTCGCCGACGGCTCGACGATCCGCACCGGAAAGATCTGGCTGGCAGAGAAAGTGGGCGCCTCCACGCTCTACTCGAATGGCGGGGAAGACGCGCTCATCGTCTATCAAGACGCGAACGGTGCAGTGCTGTGGGCGGCCAATGCCGGAGGAGCTGGAAAGGACTGGGGGAATGCGATCGCCGTCAGGCCCGACGGCGTCGGAGGCGTCGTGATGGTCGGTAACTTCGACCAGAATGCGACGTTCGCTCCGGGAGTGACTTTGAACGTCTCGGGACCCAGCGCGGAGAGCGAGATTTTCATCGCGAAGTACCACCTAGCCGCCGCCGAGCTCCCCTGGACGTTTGCGTCGAGGTGTTCGGAGGACGGCTACATCCGAGAGTTCAACGAGAGCTCCGGCGTCGGCGGCAGCAAGTTTGAGGCGGCCGGCGACCCGTACGCCCTCTCGATCGGCGACGACGAAGTCCGGCGTCAGTACGTCGCCGTGGTCTCGTTCGACACGAGCACGATCCCTGACGGCGCGACGATCACATCGGCAACGTTGACCCTCGTGCGAAGCGCCGTGCTCGGCACTCCGTTCGCTACCCTGGGGAACCTCGTGGTCGATGTGAGGACGGGAGCGATCAGCGGCAATCCGGCGCTCCAAATCGGCGACTTCCAGGCAACGATCGACGTCTCTCAAGCGGCTACGTTGCCGGATGCCGTCAATTGTTCGGGAACGCTGAACGCCGCGGGCAGGAACGCGATCAACAAGACGGGCCTGACTCAACTCAAGATCAGGTTCGAAATGGATGACGACAATGATGCGGTCCTCGACGGAGTCAGCTTCTACAGTGGCGAGAACGCGACGCCAACGAACAGACCGAGACTCACCGTCACGTATCAGTAGCAAGCTTCAGCTGGTTCAACGCGCCACGCGAACCGTCTCGAGTTCCCCCTCCGCGATCTCGATCTCCACGCGACGGTCGACGCGCATCTCCTTCGCGAGGAACGATCCGATCTCGAGCGCGTACTTCCCTGGCAGGATCGCGCGTTCCTCGGGCGGCGGCCACGAACCGACTTCGACGCGCGGGTTGATCGCCGGCGGCAGCGCGGGCTCCGACTGCAGGATCCGATACTCGAGCCCCGGGGGCGCGGCGACTCCGCCGCCGTCGATGCGCACGCGGCCCTGCTTCGGGAGCCGCAGCGCGCCGAGATCGTGGCGCATGCCGGGCGCGAGCGAGAACTCCGCGACGGGAACGTTCGAGCCCGCGTGCGACGCGATCAGGACGTACGCGGCGGCAGGCAACGCGTGCTCGAACACGCCGGTCGTCGCGTCGTACGAGAGCTGCGTCCACGGCGCGACTCCTTCCTTGGGGACGAGCCGCAGGATGCCGTCCTGGAATACGCCGCCGGCGGCGTCGAGCAATCGACCCGCGATCTCGGCCGGCTCGTCGAGCACGACGCGCACGGACGACTCGAGCGAGCGATCCGCGCGCGATCGCGCCGACAGGAACCCGGTGTCGGCGGCGAACACCGAGACGTCGATCTTGTCCGCGCACACGTCGAGGAATCGAACGACGCCGTTCGCATCGGTCGCGCCCTCGCGGATGCACCGTCCAGCCGGCCCCTGGAACCACAGGCGCACGATCCAACCCTCGCGCGGGAGCGGGCCGGTTTCGACGACGACCTCGAACGGCTGGCGCACGTCGAGCTCCGCGTCCCATTCGACGGCGGCGCCGCGCGGGACCTCCAGTGTCTCGTACGCGAGGCGAGTCGGATCCGCCGGGTCTTGCGCCCACAGGAGTCGCGGGCCGGGAGGAATCGCACGGAGCTCGAAGCTCCCTTGCTCGTCCGCGACGGTGGACGTGCACCAGCCGCGCACGCGCGGCACGTAGCCGACCAAGCGGTACGCGGCATCACCGCCTTGCTCGGCCGGCTCGTACCACACGCGCGCCCCCGGAACCGCGTCGCCGCTCGAGCTCCGCACGCGGCCGCGGACGGTGCCCCCCGAGGTCATGACGATCGTGCAGTCGCGCTCGCGTTCGCCGTCGACGGCCTGCTCGACGAACGTCGGCAGCCAGCCCTCGCGCGACACGTGCACGCGCACTCGTCCGCCGGAACCGTCGACTCGGTCGGCGACGAAGCGTCCGTTCTCGTCGGTGACCACGCGCACCGGCTGCGGGAGCGACGGATCGGCGTCCGCGAGCCCCGAGAGCTGGTTCGCCTGCGCGTAGCCGAGCTCGACGTCGGCCGCGGCGATCGCTCGACCCTCGTCGTCGACGACCCGCCCCGCGATCACCGTTTCGCGCGTGGGCAGCACGAGCTCGACCGGACGATCGCCGCGCGACGACGCGGCGAGCACGACATCGGAGACGGCCCAACCCGGCGCGCTCGCGCGCAGCGCGACCCGACCGCTCGAACCCTTGCCGCCCCACGCGCCCACGTCGTCGGGATCGATCGCGACACGCGCGACGCCGTGGACGTCGGTGCGTCCGATCTCCTCGAACGTCGCGCTCGAGCGATCGAACACGAGCACCGCGGCATCGCCGCGCTTCGATCCCGACGCGTCGCGCACTTTCACTTCGAGCACGAGACGCTCCGGCGCGCGCGGTGCGGGCTCGACCGACGCCGCGGGCTCGATCACAGGCTGCGCCGGCGCGCGAGCCGCCTCGCTCGACGGTGCGACCGAGGACTCGAGCGGGTTCACAGGCGGAGGAAGCTCCGCTTCCACGATCGACTCCTCCACCGCGGCCGCGGCATCGGTGTCGCGAACGAATAGCCACACCGCTCCGGCCAGGAGACCGGCGGACAACGGGACCAATGGATTCGTCAGCCACGAGCGGCGCGTGACGCGCGTCGTAGTCGTGCTCGATCCCTGAGGAGCGATGCGATCGCCTTGGGAAAGGAGCAGTGGCAAGACGATCACCTCGATCGACTGCCCTGGGTGGCGCCGCTCGAGCTCCGCGCGCAGGCGCTGCAAGCCGCGCATCACCTGCCCGCGAACCGTCGCCGCGGGGATGCGCAGCCGCGACGCGATCTGAGCCGAGGTCAAGCCGTCGAAGAAATGGAGGCGGAGCACCGTGCGGTACGGCTCTTCCAGCCCGTTGAACGCCTCGGTGAGCTCGGCGCGCAGGTCGTTCGCCTTGCTCATGTCCTGATCCAGGTCGCTGACCCGCGGAGCGGCGAGCGATTCGTGGCGCAAGCGGCGCTCGCGGCTGCGGCTCGCTTGTCGGACTTGGTTGAACAGCACGGTGCGGAGCCACGCCCGGATCCGCGTGGAACTGCCGGGCGGGCGCCGAATCGCGGAGAGCCACGTGCTCTGGACCACGTCGTCGGCGGCGTGCGGATCCCGCACGAGCGAGCGCGCGAGCTGCTCGAGCCATGGCCCGTGCTTCAGGAGCTCGTCGATGTCGCGGTCGTCATCCATGTCATGCTCGATCCGGGCGATGGCGCAGCGTCATCCAGAATAGAATGAAATCCCGGCGCGGTAACGACGCACCGCGTGGCCCGTTCGCGATCCATTCCGATCCACGAGACCCCTGCACGAGACCGCGAGGCACTCGACTCTACGATCCGGGTGCGGCGGGTGGTTCAGGCGCGGCGCGGAGATGCACCCGCCGGGCGGGAGCACGTGCTCAGCGCGGTCCGGACCGCACTCGATCGAGGACGCCGCGCGCATGCACAAGGGTCGGGTCGAGCTCGAGAGCGCGCTCGAGCGCTTCGACGGCGAGCGCCGGTTCTCGCAGGCTCGCTCGCACGAGTCCCAACGCGTACCAGGCCCTCGCGTCGTCGGGACGGTGTACGGCCAACGACGTGGTCAATGCCTCAGCGGACCGCTCGATCACACCGCGCTCCGCTCCCGGATCGCCCGCGGTCAGGATCGCCACCATGTCGTTCCGGGCGTAATCGTTCTGCGGAAGGATCTCGAGCGCGCGTGCGAAGTAGTCGAGTGCCAGTCCGCGGTCTCCGCGCCGGTTCGCATCGGCGCCGAGGTTGTCGTACGCGACGGTCGACGGCCCCTGCTCGAGCACATGAGTCCAGAGTGACCGCTCCTCGAGCCACACGCGCGTCTGCTGCCAGGAGCGGACACCCCAGTACGCCAGGACGACGGTCGTCACGACCGCCCATGTCGGACTCGGTCGCGTGCGCCGGCACCATTCGCCGGCGCCGTAACCGAGCAGCAGCGCGAATCCCAGGCACGACAGGTAGCTGTAGCGATCCGCGACGAGGTGGATGCCGGACTGCGCGATCCCCGACACGGGACCGAGCAAGGCGATGTACGCGATCCAGACCGCGAGCAGCGCCGGCGCTCTTCGGCGAATCAGGAACAGCACGACGGTCGTCGCGATCACGAACGCGATCGACAGAGCGAACCGCGGCTCGCTCGGATGGATCGCGCGCGTCACCTCGTAGAGCGGGTACCAGTCGTTCGCGATCATCATCGCGCGCGGGTAGAACGCGATCCCGTAGAAGACGACCGTGATCCGAGCGATCCACCCGTGGATCCCCGTGTCGACCAGCGCGCCGGCCGACGATTGCGCTTGCAGCGCGATCCAAGCGCCCGCGAGCGAGACGAAGAGGAAGGGGAGCTTCTCGACGACGAGCTTCCGCCAACCGACGCTCGCGTGCCGGCGCAGCGGATAGACGTCGATCACGAGGAGCACGACCGGCAACGCCATGCCGAGCGCCTTGCACAGCATCGAGATCGCGAAAAGCGCGAGCGCGGCGCAGTACCAGCCGGCGTGGACTTGGCCCGTCGCGGCTCGCGCGAGTCGCACGCCGCGCAAGTACGCCAGCAGCGCCATCAGGAAGAACGCGCTCGACAAGACGTCGCGCCGCTCGGTGATCCACGCGACCGACTCGACTCGCAGCGGATGGAGCGCGAACACGGCGGCCGCGACGATCGCGCCGATCGTGTGCGCGCGCGTCGGCGGCTCCGCGAGCGATCCCGACGCGGCGCGCAGGAGCTGCCACGCGACAATCGCGAACAGCACCGTGTCGAGCGCGTGCCACGCGATGCTCGTCGCGTGGTAGATCCGCGGATCGAGCCCGCCGATCGCGTGGTCGAGCATGTACGACACCCACGTCAACGGCTGGTAGTGGCCGGCGTGCGAGTGCGTGAACGCCCAGCGCAGGTTCTCGAGCGTGAACGCGCGCGCGTGCTCGTGGTCGAGAAGGTTCGCGCGGTCGTCCCACACGAGATCGCCCGCGAGCGCGGGCCAGTACACGACGGCGACGAGCGTCACGAGAGCGGCGAGCCCGGCGAGCCTCTCGCCCGGGAGTCGCGCCGGCGGCTTCGTCGCGGACTCACCCATTCAGCGTGATCCGGCGCGCACCTCGGCCAGCGTCGCCGCCGCGCGTGCGTTGCCCGGTTCCAGCACGAGCGCGCGCTCGAGCGCGCTGCGCGCCGCGTCCGCCTCTCCGCGCATCCACAGGCTCGAGCCCAGGCCGGTCCACGCGAAGGAGCTCTCGGGCGAGAGCTCCGTCGCCTTGCGGAACGCGTCCGCGGCTCTCGATGCATCGCCGCTCTCGATCGAGGCGATGCCCAGGCCCAGCCACGCGTCGGCGTTCGTCGCGTCGAGCGCGATCGCATTCTCGTACGCCGTCACCGCCCCGGCTCGATCCTGCCGCAGGTAGCGCACGAGCCCGAGCTTGCTCCACGCCGGCGAGAGATCCGGCGCGAGCTCGGTCGCGCGTGTGAACGCCTCCTCGGCCCGCGCGGCGTCCTGGAGCTGCGTGCGCGCGACGCCGAGCGCGTACCAGCCCTGCGCGTCGTCGAGCGGCAAGACGTCGAGCGATCGTCGCAGCGCATCCGCGGCACCCTGCAGCGCGCCGCGATCGGCCGCGGCGTCCTCCGCCAGCAGTCGCTCGACCAGGTTGGCGCGCGCGTACGGGTACGTCGGCATCAGGGCGAGCGATCTCGCGAACGCCGCGAGCGCCTCGGCGCGCTCACCCTTTCGATTCGCGGCGTCGCCCACATTGTTGAAGGCGAGCGCCGTCGGACCGAGCTCCACGATGTGCGCCCACAGGCTCCGATCGTCGCGCCACACGTACGTCTGCCGCCATGAGCTCACGCCCCAGTACGCGAGCACGAGCAGCGTGACCGACACACACGCGACCCGCGAGTTGCCCCGGCGCCACCACTCCGCGACGCCGCCGCCGAGCAGGAGCGCGAAGGACATGCAGGAGAGATAGGAGTAACGGTCGGCGACGAGCTGGGGTCCCGACTGGGCGATGCCGGTCACGGGCGCGTGCAGCGCGAGGTACGCGAACCACACGGCGCAGAGCGCCGGGGCCCTACGGCGCCACGCGAACAGCGCGATCGTCACGCCGACCGCCGCGATCGCGGCCAGGACGAAGCGCGTCTCCGACGGATCGAGCGGGATCGGGCGCTCGTGGAGCGGGTACCACTCCTTCGCGGCGAGCATCGCGCGCGGATAGAACACGATCCCGTAGAAAGCCTGCGCGATGCGCGAAGCGACGCCGTGCTCGGCCGCGCCGGCGAGCGCGCCGGCTTCGGATTGCGCGCCGAGCGCGACGAGGCCGCTCGCGATCGCGCACGCGAAGAACGGCAGCTTCTCGAGGAAGAGCTTCGTCCAAGGCGTCGCTTCGTGCCGGCGCAACGGGAACACATCGATCACGAGGAGCACGATCGGCAAGGCCATGCCGAGCGCCTTCGAGAGGAGCGACACGACGAAGAACGCGATCGACGCGCCGTACCATCCCATGTGGAGCGGCGCACCGGACCCGCGATCGATCGCGCGCAGGTAGGCCAGGATCGCCAGCAGGAAGAACGCGCCGCACACGACGTCGCGCCGCTCGGTGATCCACGCCACGGATTCGACGCGCAGCGGATGCAGACCGAACACCGCCGCCGCGGCGACGGCGCCGAGGAACAGAGCGCGCTCGTCGACGGCGACGTCCGTCCTGCGCGCGGCGATCCGCAGCAGCTCACGTGCGAGCACGGCGAACAACACGACGTCGAGCACGTGCCACAGGACGTTCGTGACGTGGTAGGTCCACGGCTCGAGCCCTCCCAGCGCGTGATCGACCATGTACGTGATCCACGTCAGGGGCTGGTAGTGGCCGCCGTGGGACTGCGTGAACGCCCACTGCACATTGCCGAGCGTCCATCCGTGCACGCGCGGGTTCTCGACCACGTTGTAGCGGTCGTCCCAGACGAACTCGCCGCGCAGCGACGGCCAGAACACGAGGGCGACCAGCAGCGCGAGGACGGCGAGCGCGACCGCCCAC
>CAZQHA010000025.1:0-18197 GCA_964592795.1 uncultured Planctomycetaceae bacterium
CCCTTCGCAGTTCGAGCGAATGCGGCAACAACGACGTGCTGCTGTCGCAGCCGCTGCCGCTTCACCCGAGCGCGCCGCTCCTGCAGCAGAAACCAGCTCGCCGGATCCTGCTCCCGCGCCGCAGAGCTCGGACAGCGTGGGCGGCCTCGCCGAACCGCAGCCGCCTTCAGGTGGCGCGCGCGTTCGACGAGCTCGACGCGCTCGTCCTCGCTCAGGGAGCGGTACTGCTCGTAGCGTTGGCGCAGCGCCTCACGCTCTTCCGCGCTCAGCGAGCGCCAGCGCTCGGTCGCGGCGTCGGTTCTCGACTCGGCCGGCGGGAGAGCCTCCTCTTGGCTCGCCGCACGCGCTCCGGGCGCACACAGCGCCAAGACGATCGCGAACTGCACCAGGGCTCGGCTCACGGCTCAACCTTTCGACTTCGGCTCGCGCGTGTCCTTCGGCGCGGACTCCGGCGGCGTCTCCGGTGTCTCCGACGGCGGTTCGGCCGATTCGAAATCGACCGGAGGCTCGAGGTCGACCGGATTGAGCGTCGAGAGCAGGACGTCGATGTCGGCGTGCATCAAGAGATCCCATTGCTCGAGCACGTCGAGCACGGCCAGCATCTCCTCTTCGGGCACATCGGCGTTCGATGCGTCCGCCGCAGCTCCGGTGCGTTGCGTGCGATCCTGCTGCGCAAGCTCGTCGCCGCGCTCGGCGATCGGCTCGGGCGCGCGCGACCACGAGCTCCACGCGAGCCACGTCGCCACGACGAGCGCCGCCGCCGCGAGCCAGATGCCGAGCGTTCGCGTCGCGATCCGCGATGCGCGGCGCGCTTCCGCCCGTCGCGCGGCGCGCAGTCCGGCGAGCACGCGGCTCGCGACCCCGTCGGGGACGACCAGCTCCCGATCGAGATCGAGCAGCCGATCGAGCTCGTCCTCCGCGCGCGAGTCGCCGGCCGGCGCACCCCCCATCTCGCGCGCCACTCGCAGGCGCGCGAGCACACTCTCTGCCAGGTGCGCCGGCGGCGATTCGAAGCGGTCGAGGTCGAGCAGCGCGTCGAGCCCCGTCTCGACGCGATCGCGTCGATCCGCGTCGCGCAGGCGAAAGATGACGCGCCGCGCGAGCTCGGGCGGTAGATGGGGCTCGGGGAGCGACGCGAGCAGGAGCTCGAGCGCTTCCTCGGCCTCGAGCAGCTCGCGGCACGCGCCGCAGCCGAGCAGGTGCTCGTGCCACGACAGGACGGTGAGCTCCGACTGCGCCGGCCGGCCTGTCAGCTTCAACTCGAGCAGCTCTCGGAACGATCGACACGCGGCGCTCACGCGAAATCTCCTTGCAGGTAGGACGCGAGCTCTCCGCGCAAGTTCTCCCGCGCGCGGTGTACGAGCGACTTGACGGCCTTCTCGCTCGAGCCGATCACGGTCGCGATGTCCGCGTACGGCATCTCCTCGTACTTGGCGAGGATCAGGACCATGCGCTGGTTCTCGGGCAGCCGCGCGATCGCGCGGCGCACCGCGCGCACGACGTCGGACCGGGCGAGATGCGCGTCGGGATCCGGGACGCGCTCGTCGCGGATCTCGTCCATGCGATCGGGATCCGGCGGCTCGGCGCCCGCGCCGTCGACTTGGAATTCCTTCCCGCTCGCGCGCTGCGACTCGTTGACCGACAGGTTGAACGCGATGCGGTAGAGCCAGGTGCTGAAGCGCGCGGCCGGTTGGTACCGATCGCGCGCTCGAATGACCCGGAGGAACACCTCCTGGACCATGTCCTCGCGGTTCGATCGCGCGCCGAGGAAGCGAGTCAGCAGCGCGAACACCTGCGGCGAGTAGGCCTCGACCAGCCGGTCGAAGGCCGACTCGTCCCCCCTCTGATAGGCGAGCATCCAGCGCACGCCGGGGTCGTCCGTGAACTCGCTGTGCATGGTCCGGGGAGGATCAACCGCGGGTCGGGACCCGGGTTTCGCACGAACTTTCGGCCCGCGCGTTCTGCGCCCAGTCTGGCGCGTCCGGCCTCTCCGAGCGAGCCGCGCTCACCACGGCGGCGCGGTGGGGTGGAGCCGGCGCGCGCGGCCGATCGGCCACACGACGCACGCGGCGCGGCCGACGAGCTCGCGCGCGAGCATCGGCCCCCATTCGCGGCTGTCGCGGCTCTCGGCGGACTTGTCGCCGAGCGCGAAGTACTCGTCGGGCCCGAGCTCGAGCGGCTCGTGGACGGCGCGTTGGCCGCGCTGCGTGTAGTAGAGGTCGCGCCAGATCCGGATCGCGCGGAACGACATGCGGCCGCCCTCGCCGCCGAGGTACACGCGCGAGCCGTAGCTCTTGCCCTCCTCGGAGAGGTCCGCGGGATGCAAGTGGTTGCGCTCGTAGCGCGCGGCGAGCTTGCGACCGCCGATCTCGAACGACAGCGCGTTGTCGACGTTCGAGCAACGCAATCGAGTCCACTCCCGCGTGGAAAGCGGAACGGACTCCTCCGCCATCACCTCGTCGCGATCGCTGCGGTACCGGCGCGTGATGCGCGCCTCTGCGCGGTCCGGCTCGCTCGGGCGCAGCGAGAACTCGAACGTGTCGCCCTGCTCGGTGAGACCGATGCGGATCTGCAGCGGTGCCTCGTCCGCCCGCACCTCGCACTCGACCCACGCGTCGTTGACCTCGACGTCGCCGCGCACGATCTCGTGCTCCGGCCCGAGATGGTCGTCCTTCAATCCACGGCGCAGGAGCATCATCCCCGACTGCGCGTTGAGCGACACGTCGCGCGCGTCGACCTCCCACGCGCCGTCGGCGTCGCCCACCGGCTTCCAGCGCTTCGTCGACGGCGGCCCGAGCTGGAAGTTCTCCTCGATCGAATGCCAACGTTGGTCGAACACCGCGACGGGCGGCGGCCGCGGAACGTCCGGGCCGAGCAGCGCGCCGTTGATCCACAAGTCGCCTTGGATGATGCGCACGGTCTCGCCGGGCAGCGCGACGATGCGCTTCACGATCGGCGTCGTCTCGCCGTGGCGCAGCATCACCGCGAGGTCGAAGCGCGCCGGCGGCGAGCGGTCGTAGCGCACGAACACGCGCTCGCCCTTCTCGGGCGAGCCGAAGATCGCGGGCGCCATCGACGCCGAATCGACGTGGTAGAGATCGCCGACGAACGCCTTGACGAGCACCGCCGCGACCACGAGGAAGGCCGCCGTCCACAGCGCGGCGAGCGTCGAGCGGCGCTTCACGCGATTCGCACTACGCTCGCGCTCCTTGCAAGCGGAGCAGGTCGGCGTGGAGCGCGCGGACCGCGTGCTCGACGTCCTTCGCGTCGACGAGGAAGGCCTGGCTGTGTTGGCGCGTGCCGATGAACGCGTCGACGACCGCGATGTGCGCGTCGGCGAGGATCGACAGCGCCTGCCTCACGATGGCGCCTTCGTCGCCGGCGCTGCGGCCGATCACGGCGACGAGCGCGAGGCTCCTGTCCGCGTGGACGCGGCGCCCGAGCTCCGCGAGCACGTGGTCGACGTTCGCGCCCGGCGCGAGCAGGATCGTCGCGCGCTCCGAGCTCGCGGAAACGATGCCCGGCTCGACGCGCGCGCGAGAGAGGACCGAAAAGATCTCCGACAAACGCGCGCCGCGCGGCTGGCTCCAGCCCAGGTCGAGGTCGACGCGGATCACCTTGCGGCGCGCCGCGATGCCGACGGGGCCGGTGCCGCTCGTGTGCGCCTCGAGCAACGTGCCCGGCGCGTCCGCGTCGTTGACGTTGAGGAGCCGCACCGCGAAGTCGGCGCGCTGCGCCGGAGCGAGCGCGGCCGCGTGCAGGACCTCCGCGCCGTGGAACGCGTACTCGGCGGCTTGTTGGAATCCCAGGCGCTCGATGACGCGCGCGTCGCTCACGATCGCCGGGTCGGCGGTCATGATCCCGTCGACCGCCTTCCACAATTGAAGCTCGGAGGCGCCGACCGCTTCGGCGACGAGCGCGGCGGTGAGGTCCGACCCGTTGCGGCCGAGCGTCGTGACGTTGCCGTGCCGGTCCTTGCCCAGGAACCCGGTGACGACGGGAATCCCCGGAACGCCGGCCAGCGCGTCGCGGATCGCGGCGAAGTTCTCGGTGATCGGTTGCGCGTCGCCGTGGTTCGAGTCGGTCGTGAGTCCCAGGTCGTACGCGTCGACGGGCGTCGCGAGCACGCCCGCCTGGCGCAGGGCCTGCGCGACGACACGCGAGCTCATGCGCTCCCCGTACGAGAGGACGAGATCGCGCTCGCTCGACATCAGCTTGCCGCGGTGCTTGATCTCCGCGAGCAGACCGAAGAGCTCGGTGAAATGGCGGTCGAGGAGCTCGCTGTCGAGCGCGAGCTGGCGCAGGATCGATCGATGTCGAATGCGCACGCGATCGCCTTCGAGGTGACCCGACGCCGCCGAGCCGGCGACCGTGTCGAGCAGATCGGTGACCCCCTGGTGCGCGCTGACGACGACGACCGGCCGCTCACCGCCGAACTGACGAACGATCTGACACGCGCGCTGGACGCCCGGTCCGTCGGCGAGGGCCGCGCCGCCGAACTTCAGCACCTTCTCGAAGATCATGGAGCTGGAGCATACCGACGCCGAGGGGCGGTACTACAGGTGCGCGCGCGTCGAGCCGGCGTCGTCCGCCGCCGACGGGACGGACCGATCCGAGTGCCGCGCGTGCTCTCCGCCGCGCCTCGCATCCGAGGGCTATGATGTTTCCCCAAAGACCCCGAACGAACCCGCTGGAACCCTCGACATGGCCGAACTGGATCGCGACGCCTTGATCTACGACTGGAATCGCCCGCAAGGAGCACGCGGCGCGAAGATCCAATTCGACGACGAGACGCTGCGCGACGGCCTGCAGAGCCCCTCCGCCAAGGACCCGAGCCTCGACCAGAAGATCGAGCTCGTCCGCATCATGGACGCGCTCGGCATCGACACGGCCGACGTCGGGCTGCCCGGCGCCGGCGGACGAGCGCGGGAGCACATCCTCGCGCTCGTGCGATCGATGAAGGGCCTCTCGATCACGCCCAACGTCGCCTGCCGGACGCTCGTGTCCGACATCGCGCCGGTGGTCGAGGTCGTGCAAGCGACGGGCGTCCCGGTCGAGGTGTGCGCGTTCATCGGCTCGAGCCCGATCCGCCAGTACGCGGAGAACTGGGAGCTCGACACGATGCTCAAGCTCTCGCGCGAGGCGATCGAGTTCTGCGCGAAGGAAAACCTCCCGGCGATGTTCGTGACCGAGGACACGACGCGCGCCAATCCCGAAACCGTGCGCGCCCTCTACACGACGGCGATCGAAGCCGGCGCGAAACGCATCTGCATCTGCGACACGTGCGGCCACGCGACGCCGGCCGGAGTCGCGCACCTCGTCGGCTTCGTGAAGAAGCTCGTCGACGAGCTCGGCGCCGACGTCGGCATCGACTGGCACGGGCACCGCGACCGCGGGCTCGGCCTCGTGAACTCGCTCGCCGCGATCGACGCCGGCGCGACGCGCATCCACGCGACGGCCCTGGGCGTCGGCGAGCGCACGGGCAACACGGAGATGGACCTCCTGCTCGTGAACCTGAAGCTCAACGGCCGCATCGAGAACGACCTCTCGCGCCTGGGCGAGTACTGCCGCCTCGCGAGCGAGTTCGTCGGCCTGCCGATCCCCGCGAACTACCCGGTGTTCGGGAAGGACGCGTTCGAGACGGCGACGGGCGTGCACGCCGCGGCCGTGATCAAGGCCTTCAAGAAGGGCGACCACTGGCTGGCGAACCGCGTGTACTCGGGCGTGCCCGCGGACCTCTTCGGGCTCGAGCAGGTGATCGCCGTCGGACCGATGAGCGGCAAGTCGAACGTGACGTGGTTCCTCGAGAAGCGCGGCGTGCGCCCGTCGGAGGACGCGGTGCAGCGCGTGCTCGACCTCGCGAAGCGGACGCCGCGCCTCTTGACGGAGAAAGAGATCCTGGACGCGGCGCGCGTCTAGAGGATCTGCGGAACCGCGCGCGAGAGAGGCTGTTAGTCTTGGCCGCTCGCCATGCGCAAAGCCGTCTTGGTCGGCTCGATCGCGATCGCGGCGCTGTTCATCGCGCCGTGCGGATACATCGCGTATCGCGTGCTCAACGCGCCGATTGGCTCGGACCCGGCGACGACGTGCTGGCTGGCGACCGGCCTGGGAGACGTCGACAGCGACGGCTTCGACGATCTCGCCGTGACGATGCGATTCGATCCGGCGACGGGAGCGGACTCATTCACGACGTGGGTTCTGTCGCAGCGCTTAAGCACACCGCTGTACACCATTCGCGTCGATCCATCGCTCGTCGATCGACGTCAAAACCCCGAGTTCGGAACCTACACGCCGGCTTGGCACAAGGTGCACCGCCTTGTGGATCTCGACCGAGACGGCTGTGCCGATATCGGCGTGTCGTGCATCTTGTCCGGGAGCGCCGAGAGCCGATCGAAGTCCGTCGTTCTGTCCGGTAAGCATGGTCGCGTGTTGCTCGACGATCTCCCCTCGGGCCGATGGGCCGCCGGGCCGAACTTCGAAACGCTCGGGGACGCCAACGACGACGGTACGCCGGATCTCTTGATCACGCTGTCCGGTGACAGCTTGCGCGGGGTCGCACCCCACGTTCGCGTCGTTTCGGGAACCGATGGTTCGGAAATCGGTGACATCACCGCCGCTTCATACGCGCGTCGGGTCCAGCTCAAAGGGTTTCCCGACGCCATCGCGCCGATGCTCTTCGGCCAAGGCCTCTGCGTCATCAGTGATGTCGACGGCGATGCAGTGCCCGACTTCGTGGTCAGCGATCCAGGCTTTCGACACGACGAAACGATATACCCGTCCGTCTTCTGCTACTCGACACGGACCGGAACCCTGTTGTGGAGCCTCGACTCCGAATTCGATCTCAAGTCGAAGCGCATCCAGTCGCTTGGTTGGCAGCTGGATTCGATCGGCGACGTGAATCGAGACGGCTTCGACGACGTGTGCGCAAGCGTTTATCCCCGCGGGCAGCATTTCGTCTCCGGTCGCGATGGGACACCGCTCGTTGCGTTGGAGTCGCGGCCCGAGAAGATCAGTCCGCTGGGCGACATCGACGGAGACGCCTTCTTCGATTTCGCGGTCCACCGAACGAGTCGTGGCGAGACGCGACGTGCGCTGGAAATCGTGTCCGGGAAGCCAGACTCCGTTTTGTTCGAGTGCGCCGCCGATCCGCGCGCCGAGTTCATCCGCGCCTGTGGACCGGCGGGTGACGTGAACCGGGACGGAACGCCGGACATCGCGATCACGGGCGATGTAGCGATGGTCGCCGACGGTCGAAAATGGAAGCCCGCGTACGGCGTGGTAACGGTCCACTCGGGAAGAGATGGCTCGGTGCTTCGCACGTACGACGCCGATACCTTCCGAAAGCTCTCGGAGCATGCGGTGCCAAGTGTCGTCATTCATTGAGCGAGTGGGCGGGTACTTCCAACCGAAGATCGAATCGCGCGTCTCCGTCATCACGGCGGTCGTCGCAATCACGCTCGCATCCTGCGGCGGAGACCGGGACAGCGACTCGACCCAACCGTCGAACGGCTGGCTCGCGACCGGCATCGGCGACGTCGACGGCGACGGGTGTGGCGACCTCGCGCTCTCGATGCGCTTCCATCCGGTCACGGAATCAGACGACTTCGCGACGTGGATCGTCTCCGGACGCGAAGGCGAGCCGCTGTACACGGTCCGGCGCAATCGCGCACAGGTCGACCGCTTGCGCACACCCGATTTCGGAATCCACACGCCCGCCGCGTACCTTGTCCACCCCCTCGTCGATCAGAACGGGGACCAGCTCGCCGATGTGTGCATCAGCCTCGACTATCGCGACGAGCAGCTGGTGTTTCTCGCCGGCAACGAGGGTCGCAAGATCATGGGGACGTACGAGCACTGGCGATCGAGTCACCCGTCACAAGGACAACACTTCCCGCTCGGCGACGTCGATGGCGACGGATTGATCGATTACCTGGACAACATCCCTGTGAGATCGATGGACGAGCGACCGACCGGCGTCGAGGTCTTCTCTGGGAAGACCTTTCAACGACTCTTCACCTGCCAAGTCGATCCGCGATGCGACTATCTCGCGTCATTTCATCCCGTTGGCGACTTGAACGGCGACAGCTTCGCCGACTTCTCGCTGACCGGCAACGTCGCCATGGTCGTGGAAGATCGACGCTGCAAGCCTTCGTTCGGCGTCGTCACCATCCATTCGGGAAGAGACGGCTCGCTGATTCGCACGTACGACCGCGACGCACTCCGCACGCTAGCTGCGCTCGCCGTCCCCAACGTCGTCGTGCCTTGATCGCATGAGGGCTTGGCTTCCCGACTGGTTGACCACGGATCTCGCCGGCGCAATTGCCGCTTGGATCGCCGTCGCCACGAACATCGTCGTCGCCTCGCTCGTGCTCTTCTACCGGCGGCCGCCGCGCGTCGGAATCGACCGGGTTTTCCAGGCGCTGGCCGCGCTCGCGCTGTGGATCGGCTTCCAACTCGTCGTCGCTTCGCGCGTCTCGTACTTCCTGTGCGTCCACCTCGTCTACCTCGACGTGTTCGTGTTCTTGCCGGTGATGGGACTCGCGCTGCTGCGGCGTGGCGTCGTGCTCACCAAGCCCGTCCGCGTCGCGTGCTTTGCGAGCCTCGCGCTCGTCCCGATCGGCGTGTACGCGTCGTTCGTCGAGCCGTACATGCTCGTTACCGAGCACACGAACGTCGCGCTGTCGCCGAAACGCGCCGGCACGCAGCCGATCGTCGTCGGCGTGCTCGCCGACATCCAGTGCGGCGACGTCACCGATCGTGAGCGCGACGCCGTCGCGCGCATCATGGCGGCGAAGCCGGATCTCATCTTGATCCCAGGCGATCTCATCCAGCGCGCAGGTCGCGAGCGCAAGAACCTGGTGGCGAAGTTCCGCGCGCTCCTCGCGCCGCTCGATGCGCCGCTCGGCGTCTACTTCACGCAAGGCAACTGCGAGTGGTGGAAGCCGCACGCCGCCGAGCTCCTCGAAGGCACGCGCGTGAAGATCCTCGACAACGAGATCGTCGAGCTCGAGCACGAGGATCGGCGCATCACGCTGTGCGGGGTCGACCTCGACTTCAGCGCGCCGGCCCGCGAAGCGCTGCAACTCATCGAGAAATCTCCTGGCGACGACGACGTCCGCATCGTCGTCGCGCACCGTCCCGACGTGATCTACGCTCTGCCGCGCGGTTCGCGCGTCGACCTCGTCGTCGCCGGCCACACGCACGGCGGACAGGTGCAGATCCCCGGCTTCGGGCCGCCCATCACCCTCTCGGGCGTGCCGCGCGACGTCGCGGCGGGCGGACTGCACACCCTCGAAGGGCGGCAGATCTACGTGAGCCGGGGACTCGGCTGGGAGCACGGCATGGCGCCGCGCGTTCGGTTCCTCGCGTTGCCGGAGGTCTCGGTCCTGACGCTCGAGACCGCGGCGACGCCGGCGGCTAACCCGCCTTGACCTTGTGTTTCACCTCGAGGTGCTCGGCCGGGGAGCGGCCGTTCTTCTGGACGTAGGCGTTGTTGTAGGCGCACGTGAAGCACTTGTGGTAGTGCCCGCGCTGGCGGTCCTGACACTGTCCTTGCGTTACCTTGTGCGCGAACAGCACCGGTGCTCCGTCGACCCGCGTGGGGCAGAGCTGCAGACCGTTTTCCACGTTCGTCATCGGTCCTCCTCTTTGGAGCGCCGGCGGTGAGCCGCCGATCGCCCCGCAGGGCGCCCATTGTGAACCGGCTGTGGATTCCCGAGCAAGCTCACGTTGTGTGAGAGATCGCCCTACGCAGTTCCCGCATCGCTCCGGCCGCCGCGTCGGCCCCGCGGTGGCTGTCGCGTGACAGCTCCACCGCCGCCATTCCGGCATAACCAACCTTTACGAGCGCCCCGAGCGTCTCGGCGAGATCGAGCTCGCCCTCGCCGAACATCCGGTGCTCGTGCACGCCGCCGGCGACGTCGTCGAGGTGCACGTGCCGGAGCTGCTCCGCGTGACGCTCGATCACGGCCCCGACCGGCAGGTCGCGCGTCACCAGCAAGTGTCCGACGTCCAGGCACAGGCCCAGCTCGCCGCCGCGCGCTCCGAGCCGGCGCACGAGCTCCGCGTACCCCGACGGACGCTCGATGAACATGCCCGGCTCGGGCTCGAACGCGATCCGCACGTCGCCCGAGCGCGCGTGATCGAGCACGCGGGCGACTCCGTCGCACAAGCGATCGAACGTGCGTTCCGCCGTTCGCTCGGGCGCGCGCGGATCGCCGTTCGCCGACGCGTCGCCGTGCTCGCCCGTCGGACTCGTTCCCGACCACAGCGACACGACGTCGGCGCCGAGCTCGTGCGCGAGGTCGATCGACCGGCGCAGGAAGTCGACGCGGCGCTCGCGCTCCGCCGCGTTCTCTTCCAATAGATTGGGGCGGTGCTTGCGCCGCGGATCGAGGACGAACCGCGCACCGGTCTCGACCGCGAGCGCGAGACCGCGGTCCTCCGCCGCCCGTCGCAGCTCCGCGACGTACGGCGGCCGCAGATGGTAGAGGTCGAGCTCTCCCACGTCGGGCGTGATCGCGACGCCTTCGTAGCCGAGGTCGGAGAGCAGCTCGAAGGATTCGAGCAGCCGATGGTGAGCGAGCCCGTTCGTGTTGTAGCCGAGGCGGAACATGAAGGCGCGCCGAACGAGTCAGCGCGCTTGCTGCGCATCCTCCGGCGCGCGCGCCGGCGGTTCGCCGCCGGCGGTGCTCGGCGTCGTCGGCGCGCCGTCCTCGCTCGCGCGCATCGCCGCCGCGCCGGGCAGCGAACGCGGCACCGTCGTCGCCTCCGCTTCGACGTCGCGCAGGCTCTTCTGGATCTCCGCGCTCGACATGCGCGCCATGTCGCCGACCGACAGGTCGCGCGGCACGGCGTCCTGGAACTCGCGCTGCACCGATCGGATCTCCTTCGCGACGCCGCTCTCGCGCCACGCAGTGTCGAGCGAGCGGCGCAGGCGCGCGATCTGCGCGCCGGCTTGTCCGGCGACCTGCGGCAGGCGCTTGCCGAACACGAGGAGCGCGGCGATCGCGACGATCGTGAACTCGCCGAACCCCAGGTTGTCGATGAGGGCGAACATCGCGACCAATGTAGCCTACGGTGTCAGGTGACTTTCCACCGGGTCGCCACGACCCGGTGGAAAGTCACCTGACACCGTACGCGGCGACCCCGCGGAGGCTCACTTGACGCTGTCTGCCGGTCCTTCGCGGTACACGCCCAGCCAGCGGTCGATCAGGCCCAGGCTCGATCTCCGGTACGAGAGGTCGGGGATGACGCTGAACCCGAAGCTCGAGCCTTCGCCGGCCCGGTACCCCACCTCGATCTCGAAGATGAAGTCGTGGCCCAGGCGCCGGACGAGGAGCTCGTTGCTCAGCCCGTCGCCGTCCGCGATCGAGTACGTCTGCTCGGCCTCGAACTCCCACTTCGACGTCGCACGGTAGCGGGCGCCGATCGAAGCGGCCTCGTAGAGGCGCACGTCCTGATCGTCGAGACCGCGGTGGTAGCCGAACTCGATGCCGAGCTTCGGGTGCGGCTCGAACCCGAGGAACGTGCGCGAGTACTCCGTGTCGCCGTCGGACGTGTCGTAACGGCCGTCGTGCGTCATCCCGACGGGAATGTCGCCCGCGTACGTCAGGAACTCGCCGAGAAAGGCGATCGGCTGGAATCCGTCCTCGAGGTCCGGCGCGCCCTCGGCGTGCGTCGTGCGCACCTCGATGTCGAGGTGCTGCTGCGTGCGCTGCTTCCACAGGCGCGTGCGCAGTCCAAGGTCGATGAACTCGCCTTCGATCGGCTCCTCCACGCGGTCGATCGACACCGGGATGCCGTCGGTCTCGTCGGTCGCGATGTCGGTGCGGAAGCCGACGAACGGCGTCACCGAGTGAACCGTCTGCCGGCCGTAGCGCTTCCACATCGTGGTCGCGAGATCCATTCCCGCGAAGAGCCCCAAGCGCGTCGGCGACGTCTCGGGATCGGCGCCCTCGTTCCACGCGGTCGCGCGGCCGGCCACGAACGGCGTCGCTCGCAATCCGGCGACGCCCAGTGGGATCGGCGTCTCGAGGCGATGCTCCGTGTCGCCGCGCAGGACCTCGCGATCGCCGAGCCCGTCCGGGAACGGCGCGTAGTAGTCGGGATCGCCGTCCTGGCGCTGGAGGTACGCCGCGTCGGCGTACGCGCGATAGAGGATCGGCCGATCGAAGACCTTCCCGATCGGCGTCAAGCCGCGGTAGGCGCCGAGCGAAGGGAGCTCCGCGGTGTCGGTGCGGTCCTCGAGCAGCACCTTCGCGGTCGCGCTGAAGTAGTACTGGTCGCGCGCCTTGCGCCAGTGGACGTACGTGTCCTTCTGCTCGTACTCGAGGTAGTCGCCCTCGAAGAACTCGGCCTGCACGCCCGGATCGCTCTGCTTCGAGAGCACGATGTCGATCCACTCGTCGCGGCTCTCGTAGTACCGGCCGCGCGCGCGCAGCCACGTGCGCAAGGTGTCGCGATCGTCGGTGGGCACGCGCACGAGGCCCTTGTCGTCCTCGTCGTCGGGGATGCCGTCGATCTCGATGTTCATCTCGAACTCGTCGTTCGCCTCGAGCTCGAGCCCGGTGCCCAGGATCACGCCGCGCGATCCGAGATAGCCCGGGCGGAACTTCCAGTGGCCGTCGATGTCGGCGCTCGGGAAGTCGAAGACCTTGCCGAACAGTCCGCCGATGCCCTTGCCGACGGATCCCAGCGTGAAGTTGAACGAGGCCTGCACCGACGCCCCGAACTTCGCGAAGTTGCCCGCGGCGAGCTTGTCGATCAGCGGCACGAAGTCCTCGTCGGTCGCCGCGACGAGCGGCGGCATCGGGATCGCGACCGTCTCGCCGAACGCGAGCGAGTTCTTCGTCGCGCTGATGCTGTATCCGCCGTCCTCCGTCCGCTTCACCTCGAGCTGGCCGGTCTTGACGACGTAGTGCGGATCGTCGTAGTCGCACGACGTCACGACCGCGTTGTCCGCGCGCAGCGAGTAGTCCTTCGACACGCGCAGCCAGTCCGCTTTCGTGCGCAGCCGCTGCGGCCGCCCGCGGATCCTCACGTCGGTCAGGAGGTCCGCGTCCTGGATCCAGCCGTGCCCCTCGACGATGTCGAGGTAGATCGAGCGCGCACGCGCCGTGCGCGCGTTGCCGCGCAGGAGCTCGATGTTCCCCTCGACGTACACCTCGTTGAGGATCTTCGCCATCGGGTGATCGGTGAGCATCGAGAGCAGGTCCGACTTCGCGCGACGCTTCGGCTTCGGCGCCGGCGTCGGCGCCTCCTCCGGAACGCGCACGCGCAGATCGGTCTCGCTCGTCGACTCCTTGATCGCGGTCTTGCCGCTCTTCACCCACTCCTCGCGGTCGACCCAGAAGAGCGCCCAGTCCGCGCGCATCTCGTCCTCGCCTTGCCGGAACAAGGGATTCCGCAAGACGAGGATCGTCGTCGACGCGTCGCGGTCGAACGGCTGCATCGACTCGTACGTCACCGACCAATCGGCCTTTTGGCTGTCGCGCGGGTGCAGGTAGCCGCGGTCGGTCGAGAGCAGCATGTTCGCGCGCTCGTACTCGATCCACGCCGACTCCCACTCCATCGTGTCCATCGAGAGGCGCGCCGGCGTGCCCTCCATGCGCACCTTCTCGGGCGAGCCGTCGAGCCGCTCGCCGAACGCGCGCGCGCGTGTGCCGAGCCCGGCTTCGAATCCGTCCCACGCGTGCGCGCCGTCGAGCGCGTCGGGCTTCGACTTGCCGACGAGCCAGCTGCCCTCGAGACGGATCGAGCCGGCGTCGATCCACCAATCCTCGCCGCGCCCCGAACGCCCCTTCGCGTGCGCCTTGCCGCGCAGGAGGAGCTGCGTCTTGTCGGCGAGGAAGCGGTCCGTCGAGAGCTCGAGGAGCGGCGAGCTCGCGTCGAGCGCGCGGCGCGCCTCGAGCGAAAGGCCCTCGTCCTGGAGCCGGATGTCGACTCCGGTCGCTTCGATGTGGTCCTGATCGAACTCGATCCACTCCGCCGTCATCACGTACGGCGCGACCGCGCCCGGCAAGCGGCCCACCGCGCGCACGCGCTTGCCTTCGTCGGCCGACATGCGCCCGCGTCCCTGGCGGTCGAGCGTGAAGAGGTCGCACTCGCCGGTGACGTCCCCGAGCGCGTGGTACTCCAGGCGCACGTTGCCGACCGCGCGCAGGTCCGATTTCGTCACCGGGACTCCGTCCGCGGACGCTCCGGAGCGCTGGAGCTCTCCGTCGACGAAGAGCTTGTCGCACGTGAGGCGTCCGTCGCCGATGCCGATCCGGATCGACGTGCGCACGCCCTGCTCGGCTTCGGCGTGGAACGGCCGGAGCGTTTGGCCGGGCGGCACCGGCGGGAGGTCGAGATGCAGCTTCGCGCCTTGGAGCTCGTACGTCCGATCCGCCGCGACGACGGTGGCGCGCGCTTCGCCGGACGCGTCGAGCGATTCCTTGCGCGCGCGGATCTCGATCGCCTCGGTGGTCGCCTCGAACGTCGTCTCGCCCGCCTCGCGGAACGCGTACCGCGCGGGCGTCCCGGAGACGCCGAAGAGCTCGAGGTCGTCGCGGCCGTGCGCGATGACGCGCTGCGCGCGCCCTTCACCGTTCGCGCCCGCGTACGACACGTCGCCCTCGGCGACGAACGTGCGCGCGCGCCAGTCGAAATCGCGGACGAGCGCGGCGCTCGCGACGAGTCCGTCCGGGTCCTCGATCGTGATGCGCGCGACGCGCGCGATCGGCACCGTGAGACGCTCGCCCTGCGACCGGACGCTCAATCCTTGCTGCGCTTCGAGCAAGAGCGGCCGCGTCTCGCCGGGCACCACTCCGCGCAGCGTCGTCAGGCCCTCGGTCATGGCCTCGACGATCTCCTCGCCTTGCACGGCGGCGGAGTACGTCATCGTCAGCTTGTCGCTCGCGATCTGGCTGCCCCGATAGTGGGCGTTCACCGCGCCGTCGGCGACGAGCTCGCCGCGCTGCCGGTCGCGTTCCAGCGCCGCGTGCAAGGATCGCTGCGCGTCGAGCGTGAACTCGTACGCCGGAACGCGCAGATCCGCGGGCCCGCCCAGGTCGAGCGTCGTGCGGCCGGCGAACTCGAGCACGAGCGGGCCCGCGCCGGAGATCTCGGCCGTCGTCGTCTCCGGGACGTTCTGCGCGCGCGCGACCTCCGGATCGAGGAAGCGCCCGACGCGCACGATGCCGCTCGGCGAGCCCGTGAGGTCGGCGCGCACGAGCCCGCCGCGCGCGTCGAAGCGGAAGTCCGCCTCGTCAGCGCGGAACACGTCGCCCTGGCTCTCCATGACGACGTTGCCCGCCAGGTGCGCGACTTCGACGCGCCCTTCGGGGCCGAATTCGAAGCTCGCGCGCTCGGCGCGGAACACGTCGCCATGGCTCGTGATCGCGACGTCGCCGGAGGCTTCGGCCGCGACCAGCGTGAACCGTCCGCTGCCGGCGTCGCGCCCGTGGAGGCTCAGGGTGTGCGCGTCGACTCCGACGGCGCGCGCGCCGGTCTGCACGAGGTTTGCTCCGTCGTAGGCGCGCAGGTGCACCACGGGCGCGCCGTCCACCAGCGCCTTCTCGACCGCGATCTGGCCCGCGCCGGTCGCCGACAGCACGGCCTGCACGCCGTCTTCGATGTCGAGGCGGATCACTCCGTCGCGCGCGAGGTGCACGCGCTCCGCGATCGGATCCGCGTCGAGCCCGACGCCCTCCGCGGTCACTCCGCGGCCGCGCAACTGCACGCGATCGTCGGAGCGAAAACGATTGGTCGCGATCTCCCAGTCGAGCCGCGGCATCTCGAGCGTCAAGGGAACGATCGGCGCGCCCTCGTGCAGCGTGAGGTCGACGTCGTCGAACGTCGCGTGCTCGTCGCGCGCGATCGTCGGAGCTCCGTCGACGACGACGAGGCGCATGCGGCCCTTCGCGGCCGCCATGTTCGCGCGCCGCGCGCCGGTCTCGAGGTTGCGCACGTCGATCGTGAGATCGCTGAGCTCGTACACGTCGCCGCCGACGAGGTCGACGTCCTGCGCGTGCAGCTCGTAGAGGGGCTTGAGCGTGCCGCCTTCGCCCGAACGTTGAACGAGATCGAGCTTGCCGTCGAGGCTGACCCCGAGCGGCCGCGACGGCTCGCCCTGCTTCTCGCCCGGCACCGGGATCTCGGTGAAGCCTTCGGGTCTTCTCTGCGCATCGCCGGTGGGCGAGGGCTTCAGAGCCGGCTCGGGCCGGCTGCCGCGAAGGTACAGGACGAGCGCGAGGCCGACCGCGAAGACGATCAGGAAGACGACGAGCTTCCTCATCGCCGCGCCGAGTCGAGGATCGCCTGCCAGCGACCCTTCGCGCGCAAGATGTGCTCACACAGCTCGCGCACCGCGCCGTCGCCGCCGGTGCGCTGCGTCACGAAGTCCGCGACCGCCTGGATCTCGTCGCGCGCGTTGGCCGGCGCGACGAACGTGCCGGCGGCCGCGCGCAGCCCGAGGTCGGGGAGGTCGTCCCCCATCGCGACCGTCTCGCCGGCGTCGATCGAGCGCCGCGACTGGATCTCGCGCACGACCTCCGACTTGCGCGCCACCTTCTGGTGCACCTCGTCGATGCCGAGCTCGCGCGCCCGGTGCGTCGTCGCGACGCAGCCGCGGCCCGTGACCCACGCGATCGCCACGCCCGATTCGATGAGCCAGCGCAGGCCCAATCCGTCCTGCACGTGGAAGCGCGGCGTCTCGTCGGCCGGCCCGTACGCGCCGTACACGATGCGGCCGTCGGTCAACACGCCGTCGACGTCGAGCACGAGCAGGCGCGTTCGGGCGAGCCTCTCGGTGGGCACCGATTGCGCCGGTGCGCCGGCCGCGCGGCTACTCCCCTTCTCCCCTTGCGCGGCCACGGCGGATCGTCAGACGCGCACGTCGAGCAGGTCCTGCACGTCGAGCAGCCCCACCGGACGATGCTCGGCATCGATGACGGCCACTTGGTCGATGCGGAACTCTTGCATCAAGTGCTGCGCCTCCTCGACAAGCTGGTCGGGGCCGATCGACTTGGGGTTCTTGCCCATGTACTTGTCGACGAGCTCCCCGAGGTTGATGGGCTCGAGGGGATCGCTGCGCTCGAAGAGACGCGACAGATCGCCGTGCGTGAAGATTCCCACGAGCAGGCCGCGGGCGTCCGTCACGAGCGCCGCGCCCGGTCGTCCGGGGGTGCGGTTCATGACGATCACGGCTTCCTTGAGCGAGGTGCCGGCGGGCACGAGCGGGAGCTGATCGCCCTTGCGCATCACCTCGCGCACCCGCATCAGCTTGCGGCCCAGGCTCCCGGCGGGGTGGAAGAGCGCGTAGTTCTCGCGGCTGAAGTTGCGCTCCTGCGACACGACCATCGCGAGCGCGTCGCCGAAGGCGAGCATCGCGGACGTGCTCGCGGTCGGCGCGAGCTTGAGCGGGCAGGCCTCCTGGACGTCGCCGATGTCGAGGACGCAGTCCGCGATCCGGCCCAGCGTCGACTGCGGGGCGCCCGTCAGCGCGATGACGCTCGCGCCGATCTTGCGCGCCGGCCCGATCAGCGCGTTGACCTCGGCCGTCTCGCCCGAGTTCGAGACCGCGAAGAGCACGTCGCGCGAACGGATGCGGCCCAGGTCGCCGTGCAAGGCTTCCGTCGGATGCAGGAACAAGGACGGCGTGCCCGTGCTCGCCAGGGTCGCCGAGATCTTCTGCCCCACGAGCCCGGCCTTGCCGACGCCGGTGACGACGATGAGGCCTTGGCAGTCGAGCAGCATGTCGACCGAGCGCAAGAAGCGCTCGTCGAGGCGCTGCTCCAGGTGCGCGATGGTGCGCGCTTCCAGGCGCAAGACCTCCGCGGCGCGGGCCAGGCGCACTTTGGAAGGGTCGGTGGTCCTGGCCAAGCTCGCCATTCCTCGGAGGTTCTCGCGAGCCGGAGCCAGTGTGCGAGTCCACCGAGCTCCGACGTTCGAGCGGATTCTATGCCTCTCGCGGAGTGAGCATCAAGCGCGGCGCGAGCTCTCGCGAGGTGTAAGATGCCGCACACCCCGGCCTTCGCCGCACACCCCAAGACCACACTCGGAGATCGTCATTTCACTGGTTCGCCGTGCCCTTGCCAGCCGCGTCGGCGGCGGCGTCCTCTTCACACCCGCATTCATGCCGGCGTTCGCATCGGACGACTTCGACGTCCTCCGGCTCGTCTTCACGATCATCCTGCTCGCGATCTGCCTCTCCG
>CAZQHA010000026.1:0-18173 GCA_964592795.1 uncultured Planctomycetaceae bacterium
GGGTGCGCGCGCGCGGGCATCCGTCTAGCCTTCGACCGACGCCGCGGCGAAGACCGCTTCGATCGCGCGCCGCTCGATGGAGTGGACGGTCGTGCGGTAGTACTCGGCGAGCGGCGCGTACACCGCGCGGTCGCGGAGCGCGCCCAGCGCCGTGATCGTCTCGCGCCGCACGCGCCACGACTCCGTGCCGAGCAGCGACAGGAGCTCGCGGCGCACCGTGAGATCGCCCTTGCCGATCCGGCCGAGCGCGGCGACCGCCGCGACGCGCGGGGCATCGAGCTCGCTCTCGTCGGTCGCGACCGAGATCAAAATCGGCGCGACGCGCGCGTCGTTGCGCTTCGCGAGCTCCGCCAGGAGGCGGCCCTCGAGCACGCCGTGCGGTGAGGGCGTGTCGAGCTCGCCCGTCAGGAAGTCGAACGCGTGCTGCGGCTCCGCGCTGCAGAGGAGCGCGGCGGCGGCGCCCATCGTCTCCCAGCTGAATCCCGCTCGGTACTGAGCCCGCGCGAACTCGGCCACTCCCGCCTCCGACGCGAACGGAGCGAGCGACGTGAGCGCCGCGACACGCACGCGCGCTTCGGCATCGGAGCTCGCCGCGAGCTCGAGCGGCGCGCGGCATTCGGGACGTGCGCGCGTGCCCAGCGCGGTCGCGGCCGCCGCGCGCACGGCGGCGACGGAATCCTTCGCGAGCCGTGCCAGCAGGACGTCGCGCGCCGATCCGCGCTCGTCGTCGCTGCTCCCCTGATCGAGGATCCGGCCCAGCACGAGGACCGCGTCGCGCCGCGCGGCGGCGTCGTCGCTCGACGAGGCGATCGCGAGCCATTCCGCCGTCGACTTCTTGTCGTCGATCACCTTGGGGATGGCGCCGCGGGCGTCGAAGCGCACCCAGGTCGGCTGCGACGCGCACTCGAGGCGGAACAGGTGGCGACGCTCGTCGATCGTCAAGCGGTGCATCTTCGTTCCGCGCGCGTCGCGGATCTCGACGTCCACCGGCACGCGGAACGCGGCCGGCGTGCCATCGGACGGGTCTTGGACTTGGTTGACGGTCAGCACGACGAGCTTGCGGAGCTGGTCGTAGCGCCACGACACCTGGAACTCGGGGAAGCCCGGCTTCTCGAACCACGTGTCGAAGAACCAACCCAAATCGACGCGCGCGACCGCCTCCATCGACTTCCGCAGGTCGCCGGTGTCGACCGCTCGATTGGCGTTCTCGCTGACGTAGCGGCGCAGACCGGCGAAGAACACCTTGTCGCCGAGCACGGATCGGAGCAGGTGCAGCCGCACGGCGCCGCCCTCGTATGCGTGACCCGAGAAGAAGAGGTCCATCGGGTCGCGGTACACGTCGTGGAGCATCGGCCGGCGGTTCTTGCCGACGTCGCGGCGCGTGTAGCTGTCCTGCATGTCGCGCACGCGGATCTTGAACTCGTCGGCGCCGCGGCTCTTCTCCGTGTACAGCGCGTCGGCGTACGTCGCGAAGCCCTCGTTGAGCCAGATCTCCGACCAGTCCTCGCACGTCACGAGGTCGCCGAACCACTGGTGCGCCGCCTCGTGCGCGACGAGGCCGGTCGACGGCGTGTCGCGCCGGCCGCGCTCGTCGCGCAGCGTCGTGTCGGTGAGCGTCGTCGCGGACACGTTCTCCATGCCGCCGAACGGGAAGTTCGCGACGCACGACTGTCCGTACTTCGCGTACGGGTAGCGCGTGCCGGTGAGCTCCGAGAAGAACCGCAGCATGTCGCCCGTCTCCACGAAGTTCGGCTCGATGTGCTCCGCGTGCTGCGGGCTCGCGACGTAGACGAGCGGGATCCCTTCCCACTCGCTCTGGCGCACGGTGAGCTCGCCGGCCACCAGCGTCGTGAGATACGGCGGATGCGGCGCGGTCATGCGCCACAGCTCGACCGCGCGACCCTCCGACTGCGTGCGCTCGATCCGCTCGCCCGCGGCGAGCGCGATCCAGTGCTCGGGCATCGTGACGCGGATCTCGGAGGTGGCGCGATCGGCGGGCGAGTCGGCGCACGGGAACCACCAGCGCGAATCCTCGCACTCGCCCTGCGTGAACACCTGCGTCGCGACGCCGTCCTTCGGCGCCACGAACCACAGGCCCTTCCGCGGCCGCCCCGAGTACTCGACGGTGAGCTCGGCGAAGTCGCGCGGCGCGAGCTCCTCGGCGAGCTCGACGCGCAGGACGCCCCGCGCGTGATCGAAGGCCAGCGCGCGCCCGCGGTCGTCGCGCACGGTGCGGACGTCGAGGCCTTCGAGGTCCAGGTCGACGGCGGACAGCGCGTCCCCCGCCGGCCACAGTCGGATGCGGCACGTCGCCGACAGCGATCGCGTCGCGGGATCGAGCTCGATGTCGAGCGCGTAGTGCTCGACGTCGATCGAGAGCTCTCGCGGAGCGTGAGCGGTCGCCTCGGGAGCGCCGAGAACCGCGGCGGACGCGAACTCGTCCCTGTGCGCGCCCGAGCGGCACGCGGCCCCGAAGGCGACGGCCGCGAGAGCAACGGCGAGCAGCGAACAGACAGGGCGTCGGATGGACATCGCTCGCTCGCGGAGGGCGCGGATCCTACCAGCCCACGCGCCGATTCGCGCGGGGCCGCACGAGGCATTGCCGGCGCAAAGCGCATCGGGAACACTCACGCCGCCGTGGACTTCTTGCTCGAGTGCATCGGGTTCCCGCCGGACTTTCCGATCGACGACCTGATCGCGCTCGTGAAGTCCGACGGCGAGCCCGCGGCGTGGCGCGGCGATCCCGCGCTGCACCGGCGTCTCCCGCTCGGCGGCGGTCTCGAGCTGCGCATGGACCGGGAGCCGGGGCAGAAGCACTGGAACCTGCTGCCCGACTTCAAGGTGAACCACCGCCTGCGCGTCGCGGTCGAGGAGATTCGAGCGCTGCCCGACTCGCCGTTCGACGCGCTGCTCGTCGGCTGGGCCGCGCCGAAGGCGGATGGTGCGAGGAGCGGTGCGCGGGGCGGCGCGTACCGGCTGTGCACGTACCTGTCGGACGCGCGCAAGCTCCCGAGGAACCTGCCGCGCGGCCACGTGCTGGCCGTTTCGATCGCGGGCTATTCGCTCGATCTCTCGTACGTCGGTCCGAACGACGAGGCGTCGAGCACGCTCGTCCTCGACGAGGAGAGCGGCGCGAGCGTGCGCCCGCTGGGCGCCGCGAACGATCCCGGAGGGTGCGCCGAGGTCTCGGTCCGCATCCGGGAGATCCGACACGTCGAGAATCCGATCACGCGCCGCGAGGTGCAGGTGCTCGAGGTCGACGCGCCCGAGCGCCCGCTCGATCTGTTCGTCAGCCGCTGGCAGCTCGAGAAGGACGGCTTCGAGCCGCCGCGCCCGGGCTGGCGCATCGAAGGCACGTTCATGTTCTCGGGCCGGATCGCGGGCGGCTTGCCGAGCCCGAGCCCGCGTTCGAGCACGAGCTTCGGTTGAGAACTTCTTACAGAGCTCGAAATGCCGCGTTCGAAGTGGCGTAGTGCACCGCCGCCATGAGCGACCTCGAAATGAAGGGTGCGGGATCGACCGGCAACGTGATCGCCGCGCTGTGCAGCGTCTTCGTCCCGGGCCTCGGTCAGCTCGTGCAAGGGCGGCTGATCTCGGCCGCCGTCTTCTTCTTCGCGAGCGTGATCCTCTACTGCTGCTGCCTGGGATTCATCCCGCACATCTGGTCGGTGGTCGACGCGGCGATCTGGCGGGATCGCTGAGCCAGCGCCGTCCGTGCGCTAAGCCGACTCACTGTCGAGCAGGCGCACGAGCGGGATCTCGAGCACGTCCGCCAGGATGCGACCACACAGCTCGCTGAAGTTGCCGGCAAGTGATCGGCTGAACACCGGCATCAGGTCGCGACACACCCTGTACGCCGTCGGCCACGCGACCCAGACTGCGTGACGTGCGGCTTCGCTTCGAGCAGTTCGTTCCCGTCGCGCGTGAGCGTCTGTTTGCGTTCCACTCGGATCCGAGCAACTTGGCGCTCCTGCTCGAAGGCTGGAGAGGATTCGAACTCGTGGAGCACGCGAGAAGCATTCGGCCAGGGTCTCTCGTACGTGTGCGACAGCGCATTGGGCCGTTGCGGAATGAGATGCTGCTCGAGCACTTCGTCTGCGAACCTCCCGCGAGCTTCGGCGAGCGCCAAGTCGAGGGACCGTTTGCGCACTTCGAACACGTGCACGATTTTTTCGACGCGCCAGAAGGAACCTGTGTGGTCGACCGAGTGAACTTTGCGTTGCCTTGGTCTCGCGGCGGTAGTGTGACGGAGCGCTGCGTCGCCGCTCCTTGGCTTCGGCGTTTCTTCGAGTTCCGTCGTGCTGCCTATCGGCGCCTCGTCGAGGCTGGGCGGCTGCAATGAAGCGCGTGACTGTACTCGGCGGCACAGGCATCTTCGGCGGACGCGTCGCACGGGCGCTCGCGGCAACCGACGGAGTGGAAGTGGTCGTCCTCGGACGACATCCGGGGCACGGGCTATCTTTCGCGCGCGAAATCGGCGCCAGCTTCGCGTGCGTCGACGCCGGGGCGAGCGGCGCGCTCGCGCGTGCCCTCGAGAGTTGCGCACTCCTGATCCACGCCGCTGGCCCATTTCAGGGTCGTGACTACGCCGTCGCACGAGCCTGCATCGACCACGGCGTCCCCTACCTCGACCTCGCCGACGCGCGTGAATTCGTCTGCGGCATCGGTGACCTCGACGCCGCAGCGCGTGCACGAGGAGTCTTCGTTGGCTCGGGTGCGAGCTCGGTTCCGACCATCACCTATGCATTGGCATCGGAGCTGGCGGGCGAGTTTGAGGCGATCGATGAGATCGACATCGCCCTAAGTCCCGGCAACCAGAATCCGCGCGGCGCGGCCACTATCGGCGCAGTGCTGACGAATCTGGGCGCACCTATGCGCGTCTGGATCGACGGATCTTGGCGCAACCGGTTCGGCTGGGGCGATCGAGCTCGGCTCGAATTCCCGCCAGAAGTCCGCTGGCGAGATGTGCACAATTGCAGCGTGCCCGATCTCGACCTCTTTCCGGCGGCCTTCGCTGCACGCACGGTTCGATTTCGCGCCGGGTTGGAGTTGCAGTGGTTCAATCGCGTGTTGAGTGTCTTGGCCGGGCTGAGGCGCCTACGGCTTGTACCGGCGCTCGCCGGTCTCGCACCGCTCGCACTGCGCGTCTCGCTTCGTTTCTACGAACATGGCTCGAAGAATGGAGCATTGGCGCTGTGGATGCGCGGTCGCGCGAGATCCGGTGGCGTGACGGAGCGCAAGATCGCGCTCGTGACGGCAGATGACGGCCCCGCGACTCCAAGCGCGCCCGCAATCCTGCTCGCTAAGAAACTCTTGGGCGGTTCCGGGATCCCACCTGGCGCACGGCCATGCATGGGACTGCTAACGCTCCACGAGCTCCTCGCGCACCTCACCCCGCTCGGGATCTGGTGTGCACGCTCGGATGCGAGCGGTACTTGGACGCGATGCTAAGCAGGCCGCCGTCCCGAGCAGTCGCGGCGCGCGATTGCGCCCTCTCCTTCGACATCGAGCGATTTGCCCTGGCACGCCGCTCAACCGAAAGCACGCCCGGCCCACTCCCGAAAACGCGCCGACGCGTCGCGGTACACACTCCGCACGCGCTCGTCCGGCTCGATCGCGCTCGGCTCGCAGCGCACGAATGCTTGCGCGAGCGTGTCCGCGCTGACGTCTTCCCCCGCCGCGCGGCGCACGGCCCACATTGCCTGAAGCGCTGCCCCGAGCGCACCCGACTCGCTCTCGACGAGGCGCACGAGCGGGATCTCGAGCACGTCGGCCAGGATGCGGCCCCACAGCTCGTTGCGTGATGCGCCGCCCACGAGACGCGCGCTCTCGATCGACACGCCGTGCGCGCGCATGCGCTCGATCCCCCACGCCAGGTTCAGCGCGACGCCTTCGATCGCAGCGCGGTACAGGAGACCCGCATCGAGCGAACCCGTGCGCAGCCCCGCGATCACGCCGCTCGCATGCGGCCAATCGGGCACGCGCTCGCCGTTCAAGTACGGAAGCCACAGCACGCCGCGCGCGCCCGCTTCGACCCTCGCGGCCGCGCGAGCCAGCGGCGCGTGCTCGCTCGCGAACGCGCGCCGCACTTCCTCCGTGACGCCGGTCGCGTTCATCACGCAGAGGAGCGGCAGGTACGCGCCGGTCGCGTCGCAGAACGGCGCGATGGCTCCGGTCGGATCGAGCAAAGGCGTGCAACTGAAGGTGGACACCGTCGCCGAAGTCCCCAGGCTCAGCACCGCCACACCCGGCCGCGTCGCGCCCGCACCGAGCGCGGACAGCATGTTGTCGCCGCTGCCGGCCGACACCGGCACGCCGGCCGCGAGGCCGAGCTCGCGCGCGGCTTGGGGCGAGAGTCGGCCGGCGAGCTGATCGGCGGCGACGAGCGGAGACAGCATCTCGGGCACACGCGCGTCGATGGCCCGCGCCGCATCCAGGTCGTAGGCGCGCGTGTGCGAATCGAAGAAACCCGTGCCCGACGCATCGCCGGCTTCGGCCGTGCGAGCGCCGGTCAGACGCAGGTTGATCCAATCATGCGGCAGGCACAGCGCGCGCACGCGCGCGAAGAGCTCGGGCTCGTGCCGCGCAAGCCACAGGATCTTCGGCGCGGTGAAGCCGCACGGGATCGGGCGCTCGAGGCGTTGGGACAGCTCGCGTGCTTCGAGCGCGCACGTCGTGTCGCACCACAGTTGCGCCGGACGCAGTACGCGCAATTGTTCGTCGAGCACGACGAGCCCGTGCTGTTGCCCGCTGACTCCCACACCTCCGACGCGAGCGCGGTCGTGCTCCCGCTCGGCGAAGAGAGCAGCCACCACATCGCGCACGGCCGCCCACCACGTGTCCGGGTGTTGCTCACACGCGCCTGGTCCGAGTCCCTCGATCAGACCGTACGAGCTCGAAGCGCGCGCGACGACGAGCCCGCGCTCCGCGTCGACGAGCAGACCCTTGGTGCCCTGAGTGCCGACGTCGAGACCGACGAACAACGGCGCGTTCATCGCAGCGGCGTCGAGACCCACAATAGCGGCGCGTCCATCGCAGCGCGGTCAGCGCAGTTCGTCCCTCAGCCCGCGGCCCCGAGCAGATGCTCGATCAAGAGCTGGTCGAGACGCTCGTACCCGAGTCCCATCCGTCCGAGCGCGTCGGAGTCGAGCGACAGCTTGCGCAACGCCGCCGCCTTGTCGCGCGTGTAGCCACGCAGCAGCGGATCGACCGCCTGATCGCGCTTCTCGGCGATCGCCGCGCGCACGCGCGGGTCGGCATCGAACGCCCGCGCGCGCTCGTGCAGGATCTTGTACGTGCGCATCGATCCGCGCGCGAACTCCCACACGCCTTCGTCGTCCTCGGTGCGGTAAGCGTGCGAATCGAAGTGCCGCGGTCCGCCGTAGCGCGCGCCACCCGCCGTGCCTTCTAGAAGGCGCACGAGTAGGAACGCCTGCTTCTGATCCTCCGAACCAAAGCGCAGGTCCTGGTCGTAGCGCCCGATCTTCTGCGCGTTGAGATCGACGTGGAAGAGCTTCGACGCCTCCATCGCCTGCGCCACGGCGTGCACGAACGAGAGGCCGGACATCGTCTCGTGCGCCACTTCGGGGTTGACGCCGACCATGTCCGGGTGCGCCAGCGTCGTGATGAAGTGCAGCATGTGGCCGGTGGTCGGGAAGTAGATGTCCCCGCGCGGCTCGTTGGGCTTGGCTTCGAGCGCGAACACGAGCTCGTAGCGCCGGTCGCGCACGTACTCGCACAAGAAGTCGAGCGCGTCGCGCATGCGCGCGATCGCCGTGCGCGGATCGCGGCACGCATCGGCCTCGGAGCCTTCGCGCCCGCCCCAGAACACGTAGATGCGCGCACCGAGCTCGACGCCGAGGTCGATCGCATCCATCGTCTTGCGCAGCGCGAGCGCGCGCACCTTGGGCTCGTTCGCCGTGAACGCACCATCCTTGAACGCGGAATGGCTGAACAAGTTCGTGGTCGCCATCGGAACGACGAGGCCCGTGTTCGCGAGCGCAGCCTTGAACTCGCGCACGATTCGATCGCGATCAACCGCGCTGGAGCGCGGCGGCACGAGGTCGTCGTCGTGCAGGTTGACACCCCACGCGCCGCACTCGGCGAGCTTCTCGACGATGCGCGCGGGCGCTTGCACAGCGCGCACCGGCTCGCCGAACGGATCGCGGCCGGGATTGCCCACGGTCCACAGGCCGAAGCTGAACTTGTCCTCAGGCGTCGGGGCGAAGGGATCCATGGACGTTCGTGTAACCGATTGTGCGCGAGAGCGCGAGCACGCGCCTCAAGACCAGCTCGACACGAGCCGCGACGTCAAATGTGTCGCTCAGGGGACCTCGAACGCGTGGAGGCTCGCCTTTGCTTGCGGCTCCGCGCGCGGGCCGAGCGGAATGCGCGTGGAAGGCGCTTCGCTCACGCGCTCTCGCTAGGCCGAGGGGCCCAACTCCCGCGTCGAATCGACGGCATGTCGCAGTTCGCAGTACTTCGGGCGAACGTACGCATCGAGGCGATCCGCAAATCGCTCGTCCAAACGTAGAACACGAATCAGCTCCTGAACGTCCGCGAGGTCCTTGATGCGACCGGCGTTCGTCATCCCGGATGCAAGCTTGATCTCGATGAGCTTCTCCAGCGAAAGGAATCGAATGCCGTCGATCTCGACCGAGGCGGTCGATGGATCGGGAAAGGCGACCGGCTTCCGTAGGCCGTCGCCCGGAAACTGACCTGCGACGAGGAAGTCGATTCGCACGCCTGTCTCGGTATCGCGAAGCGCCTGGCTACCCGCGAACGGCGGAACGAATCCCTGCCCATCGAGCGACGCGTGCACGCGCGACAGCGCGCCGGCCGACACGAGCACGTCGACGTCGACCGTGGTCCTCGCGTACCCGTGTGCAACGAGCGCCATTGCACCGGCCACGGCGTACGGGATCTCGAGCTGCTCGAGCTTCGCCGTGATCTTGCGAAGCGAGCGATGGACGGCGTCTTCCCCGGCGAAGAAGCTCGCGACTTCTCGAATGGCGGACTCGCCGCCACGCTGGATGCGATACTCGTACGGCTCGACCACGAGAGACATGCTACTCCTGGTGACGAGCGTGCGCCGGTGTGGTGACACGGTAGGCCTCGAAGTACACCTGAGCCGTGGCGCTTTGGGCAAGGACCAACACTCCGAGCGCGCTGCTCGAGCAGCGGCGAAGGCGCGCACTCAATCGGGTGTTGACTGGTTCATCGATGTCACGGAGGCCAAGTGACTCGATAGCCGTTCGACCAGTTGACTGTCGCAGGGTTGCAGAAGTTCGCAGCCGCGTCGCGATAGAGGAGCTGGTAGTAGGCGATCCCGCCTGCAGCCTGCGCGGTCGCGATGGAGACAGGCGTCGTCTGCGCGCTGTTCGGGTAAGTCCAAATGCCGAGTTGATCGCCGTTCGTGCCGGCCAAGTGAGCGCCAAACCGAACCAGCGCACCATCGACGCAGCGGATTCCATCTCCCGCTGCGATCCCCGACGTAGCGTTCGCGCCCCCCTTCACGAGAAACGCAAAGTCCGCGTAGCCGGGCGCGATGTGCGCTCGAAACGCGAGCGTGCCAGGTGCCGGTGCAACCGCTCCGACGCCCACAAGCCGCGCGCCGGCGGGGTGGAGCGAGTTGGCGCAACCGTGGGCTGTCGCCGCCGGAGGCGCCGGCACCGTGTCAGGTGAAGCGCACGGGCAATTCGTCAGCAGCGAGCCGTCGCCAAAGCAAAAGCCGCCCCGCTCGAGGCAGTTGCGAAACACCCTGACGCGAGGGGCGGCCGGGGTCGGGACCACCAGTTCGCTGTCGCCATCTCCGTCGAAGTCGCCATGCGTCAGTCGGTGCAAGGCGAAGCCCGAACCAATCTCCTGGAATGGCGCAAACGTGCCGTCGCCTTCATTCAAGAGCAGGGACAGTGAGCTTGCTCCGGCACAGGCCACTGCCAGATCCAAGTCACCGTCTTGATCCAGGTCGGTTGTGACTACCTGCTGCGGGCCGTCCGCAACCGCGTACTTCATGTGGGGTGCGAAGGCACCGCCACCTTGGTTCAGGAGCACCGCGACGTAGTCGTTGCCGGAGGCGGCGGCCACAAGGTCTGCACGGCCATCACCGTTGAGGTCCGCGTTCGTGAGATGATAGAGATACCAGACGTTAGTCCCAACGGAGTGGGGCACGGGCGCTGCAAACGTGCCGTCGCCGTAGTTCAAGAGCGCCGATACGCTGCCTGCGGAGTAATTCGCCACCGCCAGATCCACGTCTCCATCACCATCCAGATCCGCGCTCGTCACGCTGAACGGCGAATAGCTCGCGGCGTACTGCACGTGCGGCGCGAAGATGCCTTGGCCTTGGTTCAGGAGCACCGACACGGTGTTTGAATCGTCGTTCGACGTGGCCAAGTCGATGTCGCCATCGCCATCGAAGTCTGCGCTCGTGATGCCGTACGGTCGCGATCCCACACCGTAGTGGACATGAAAGGGAAAGTCGCCATTGCCTTGGTTCAGAAGTACCGACACCGTGCCTACGCCGCCGACGCTACTCACTACAGCTAGATCCGTGTCTCCGTCGGCGTCGAGATCAGCACCTGTCATGGCCACACCGTAGACACCGGCGTTGTAATGCACATACGGCGCGAAAGAGTTGTTGCCGTCGTTCAAGAGCACCGACACTCTGGGGGCAGCCTGGCCTGCTACCACGAGATCCGTATCGCCGTCACCGTCGAGGTCAGCAGTGAGCAGGCTCACGGCGAAGAGGCCCACATTGATCGGTGGGTCGGCCTCGAAGCACACCTGAGCCGTGGCGCTTTGGGCAAGCACCAACACTCCGAGCGCGCCGCTCGAACGACGGAGAAATCGCGCACTCAATCCGGTGTTGACGGGTTCATCCATGTCACGGAGGCCAAGTGACTCGATAGCCGTTCGACCAGTTGACTGTCGCGAGGTTGCAGAAGTTCGCAGCCGCGTCGCGATAGAGGAGCTGGTAGTGGGCGATCACACCCGCCGCCTGCGCGGTCACGATCGACACGGGCGTCGTCTGCACACTGTTCGGATAGGTCCAATTGCCGAGCAGCGCGCCGTTCGTGCCGGCGTTGTGAGCGCCGAACCGAACCAGCGCACCACCGACGCAGCGGATCCCATCGCCTGCTGCGATCCCCGACGTGACGTTCGCGTCCCCTTTCACCAGAAACGCGAAGTCCGAGTAGTTGGGCGCGATACGCGCTCGAAACTTGAGCGTGCCAGGTGCCGGTGCAACCTCTCCAACAGCCACAAGCCCCGCGCCCGCGAAGTTGAGTGAGTTAGCGCAACCGTGGGCTGTGGCCCCCGTAGGCGTCGGCACTGTGTTCGGTGAAGCGCACGGGCATGACGTCAGGAGCGAACCGTCGCCAAAGCAAAAGCCGATGCCTTGCTCGAGGCAGTTGCGATACACCGTGATGGTCTGAACGCCCATGTTCGCTACCGCTAGTTCGTCGTCGCCATCTCCATCGAAGTCGGCATGCGTTATTGGGAGGGAGTAGTGATTGCCCGCACCCAAATCCTGATGAGGCGCGAACGTGCCGTTGCCGCGGTTCAAGAGCAGCGACACCGTGCCCGTCCAATACCTGACTGCCGCCACATCCAAATCACCGTCTTCATCCAGGTCGGCTGCGACCACTCGGTGCGGACTGTCCAGGACGGGGTACTTCACTTGGGACGCGAATGCGCCGCCGCCCTGGTTCAAGAACACTGTGACGGAGTCCTGGCTGTAGTTGGCCGCCACGAGGTCTGCAAGGCCGTCACCATTCAAGTCCGCGATCGTGATGTCATACGCTGCGCCGCCCACGTCGTGGGACACAGGCGCTGCAAACGTGCCGTTGCCCAGGTTCATGAGCACCGATACTTTGCGTGCGATGAGGTTCGCCACCGCCAGATCCACGTCTCCATCACCATCCAGGTCGGCGCTCGTCACGCTATAGGGATCAATGCCCGCGGCGTACTCCAGGTGCAGTGCGAAGCTGCCTTGGCCCTGGTTTATCAGCACCGACACGGTGTTTGAATCTTCGTTCGACGTAGCCACGTCGATGTCGCCATCACCGTCGAAGTCCGCGCTCGTAATGCCGGTGGGATGCAAGCCGACAGGGTAGTAGACATAAGCGCCAAAGGTGCCGTTGCCGTTGTTCAAGAACACCGCAGCGCTGCTCGAGCTGATAATCGCTACCGCCAAGTCCACGTCTCCATCGCCATCCAGATCGGCGCTCGTGACGCGATACGGAAAGTCGCCCGTGGTGTACCACGCGTATGGCGCGAACGTTCCGTCGCCGCGGTTCAAGAGCACCGATACGGCGTTGTCAATCGGGTCGACTGTGACCATATCGGTGTCACCGTCACCGTCGAGGTCCGCCGTCGCCGCGTCCAGACTCGAGTTACCCACATAGGTCGCGCCGATGGCCTCGAAGCACACCTGAGCCGTGGCGCTTTGGGCGAGCACCAACACTCCGAGCGCGCCGCTCGAGCGGCGGAGAAAGCGCGCACTCACGATGGTGTTGACGAATCCGTCCATGATCACGGCGGCCACGCGACTCGATAGCCGCTCGACCAGTTGTCTGTCGCAGGGTTGCAGAAGTTCGCAGCCGCGTCGCGGTAGACGAGCTGGTAGTAGGCGACCTCGCCCGTATCCTGTGCGGTTGCGATCGACACGGGCGTCGTCTGCACACTGTTCGGATAGGTCCAATTGCCGAGCAGAGCGCCATTCGTGCCGGCGTTGTGAGCGCCAAACCGAACCAGCGCACCACCGACGCAGCGGATCCCATCTCCTGCTCCGATCCCCGACGTGACATTCGCGTCTCCCTTCACGAGAAAGGCTGCGCCCGAGTAGCCGGGAGCGATGCGCGCTCGAAACGTAAGCGTGCCAGGCGCCGGTGCAACCTCTCCGAAGGCCGCGAGCCCTGCGCCGGAGAAGTTCTGCGAGTTGGCGCAACCGTGGGCTGTCGCCGCCGCTGGCGTCGGCACTGTGTTCGGCGAAGCGCACGGGCACTTCGTCAGGAGCGAGTTGTCTCCAAAGCAAAAGCCAATGCCCTGCTCGAGGCAGTTGCGATACACCGTGACGGTCGGAGCGATGTAGACGCCGTTGATGTTCTGCACTGCGAGGTCGCGATCGCCGTCTCCATCGAAGTCGGCATGTGTCGCGCGGTAGGCCGTACCCGAAACGAATTCCTGATGAGGCGCAAAAGTGCCGTTGCCGCGGTTCAGGAGCAGCGACACTGATCGTGACGAGAATCCGACGCAGGACGCTGCCAGGTCCTGATCACCGTCTTCATCCAGGTCGGTTGCGACGACTTTCTGGGGAGACTCTCCAACCGGATACTTCTTGTGGACGCCGAAAACACCGCCGCCTTGGTTCAAGAACACCGCGACGTAGTCGTGGATGTCGTTGAGCGCCACGAGGTCTGGACGGCCATCACCATTCAGGTCCGCGATCGTCACGTAATATGCGTCGGTCCCGACGTTGTGGGGCACGGGCGCTGCAAACGTGCCGTTGCCCTCGTTAAAGAGCACCGATACGGTGCCGTCAAAAAGGTTCGCCACCGCCAGATCCACGTCTCCATCACCATCCACATCAGCGCTCGTCACGCTGTACGCATGAGGGCCCGCAGCGTACTGCACGGCCGGAGCGAAGCTGCCTTGACCTTGATTCAGAAGCACCGACACGCAGCCTGGGTTTTGGAGCGTCAACGAGTGCGACGTGGCCACGTCGATGTCGCCATCGCCGTCGAAGTCTGCGCTCGTGACGCCGGTCACACTTGTCGGCACACCGTACTGGACATGCGCGCCGAACGTGCCATTGCCCAGGTTCGGAAACACCCTCACGACGCCTACGCCCGCTGTAGCTAGATCCTGGTCGCCGTCGGCGTCGAAATCAGCAGCGGTCACGGCTGCAGCGCCTACTAGACCGTAGTCCGTGTATGGAGCGAACATGCCGTTGCCGGCGTTCAAGCTCACCGACATATACGGGCCGATGTTCACAAGATCGGTGTCACCGTCACCGTCGAGGTCTGTACCGAGCAGGTCGTAGTGGTATATGCCCAGATTGGTCGTTGTGTGGGCCTCGAAGCACACCTGAGCCGTCGCGCTCTGTGCAAGCACCAACACTCCGAGCGCGCCGCCCGAACGGCGGAGAAGTCGCGCACTCAAGCAGCGAGTGACAGTGCTGAACGTTCCGCTGAATCGAAGTGAAGACAGCTGTGACATCGGGACCTGCCTCCAGACGAGCGAGAAGCGGGCGTGAACGCGGTCGAAGCTGACGCGTGACGAAGGCCGGGGGGGCCGTCGATTGTAGCGACGATTCGAAGAAGCGCCGGTGCGGACGGCCTTGCGTGTCGCCAGCGTCACTCGCGCTCCACTTGAGTTCTTGGCTCCGCACGGCTCGACGAGCACCAGCTCGACCCACGGGCTCCGGCGCGCGCTCTCGTTTCTGACAGGCGAGGCGAGCTCGCCCGTCGAGGTCTCACCCAGTTACCGACGCGCGTCGCGCACGCCGCCGTTCTGGTCACGGCCGGCGACGGGGGCTTCTCAGCGAGGCTTCGCGTCGTCGTGCACTCGAAAGATCGCGGAGATCGCCGGATCGCTCCCCCAACTTGCGAACAGCGCGCGCAGAACTTCGCTGCGGCCCGCCATGCGCTCGCGAAACGAATCGACGGATACCGCTCTGAGCGCCTCGGGCAGCGTGGCTCCGCGCGCGATCGCCGCCGCGGTGTCGCGCGTCACCGAAGCGAGGAAATCGCGGTACAGCACGACGTGCGCTCGATCACGGAGCACGGGACCGTGTCCAGGGACGATGATCGCCGGATCGAGGGCGAGCAAGCGGTCGAGCGTCGCGCTCCACTCCGCCACGTACGCTTGATCGGCACCGATGAGCGGCACGGGTGCCGTGACGAGATCACCGGTCGCGACGATACGCTCCGACGGGAGCCACACGACGAGGTCGCCGCGCGTGTGGCCCTTGCCCAAGGGCAGGATCTCGATCGTGCGCTTGCCGAGCGTGATCGAGAGACGCTCCGTGATCGTCTTCGTCGGAAGCACGACGGACATCCGCGGCGCATCGGCGACGATCTCGCGCGCGGCTTCGAGGTCGCTCGCGTAGCTGCGAGCTTGCTCGTCGGTGAGCGTCGATCCGGCGAGCGACACACCTTCGTCGAGCGCTCGGCCGAGCCGCACCTCGAGCTCCTTCGCCCAGTCGATCCATCCGCGCAGCGTCTCCTCTCCGTGGACGGCGAGATCCTCGCGCATCGCGGCGTGGCCCACGATCTCGACGCCTGGGAACTCGCGCTGGTACACGGCGTTCCCGGTCACGTGATCGGCGTGGCGGTGCGTGTTGACCAGCGTCCGCACCGGTTTCGACGTGATGCGACGCAGCGCCGCGATCGAGGCTTCCGCCGAGGTCGGCGTGAGGTTCGAGTCCACCACCAGGACGCCCGCGTCGTCGACGACGAAGAGCACGTTGGCATCGAGCAGCATCCCCGGCTGTTTGGTGCGCACCAAGGCATGGACACCCGGAGCGAGCTCCTGCGCGACGAAACCGCGCGTGTCTTGGCTCACCTCGCTTGCGCGCGGTTCCTCGTGCACGACCGCGCGTCCGAGCGCGGGCTGGATCGGGGCGTGGAGACTTGCCAGGACGATCGCGAACGCGTGCATGTCGAGCTTTCCTCCGAGGGACTCGGAGAACGGTACAGAATGTTCCAGTCCGTCGGAGACGACGAGGATCACGAGGACCAGCTCGAACACGACCCGTACGAACACCGCGCCCGCAGCGCCTCATCGCGAGAATCCCACGGCGCTCGGTGATCGAGCCTCTTCGAGCCGACTCGGCCTACCTCGCGGCACCGGCGCGTTTCGCCGGTTCGTTTCTCCTTCGTCGCGACTTCGCGAAAGCGCGTCAGCGCGGCCAAGCCGCCGCGATCTCGTCGCAGAGCGCCGCGAGCGCATCGCTCATCGCCGACGCCGCGCTCGCCGCGCCCTCGCTCGTCGCCGTCCGCGTGATGTGCGAGTCGTGCTCGACCATCGGCGCCTCGCCCGACAAGTCGCGGATCGACCACTGCGCACGCAAGACGACCGTGCGCGGAGCTTCGAGCTCGAAGCGGGAGAACGTGATCTCGACCTGCGCGTCCGGTCGATCGGGCGCGTACCAGGGGTACATAACGACGCTCTGCGCGCCGAGCGCGCGCTCGAGGTCCAGCGCGAGCACCCGCTCGACGCCGCGCTGCAAGGGTTCGCCCCAGCGATCGTTCTCGGACGGCACGAGCTGCGTGCCGCCGAATCGCGTGACGATCTCCAAGCGCTGCAGGTACTCGGGCAGCACGATCGGTCCGAGGCCGATGCGTCCGCGCGCCGCCGTCGGCGACCCGGGCGAAGCGGAGGGTGCGGCGGACATCTCGTCGATCGCGGCGAGCACGACGAAGCGCGTCGGATCCTCGCGCGGCTCGAGGAACGAGCACGACGCGAGGCACGCGCCGAGAGCCATCGGGAGCAGCGAGCGCATCGACATCGTCGCGGTCATTTGTCCCCCTCGCCTCGCCCGCGCAGCAACGCGGACGGGTTGCGTTCCAAGTAGTCGACCAGCGCGCGCGTCGACCGCGCCGTCTCGGAGAGCTCGCGCAGCGTCGTGCGCAGCTCGACCGCGATCGGCGCGTTGGGATCGATCAAGACGCGCGAGGTCGCGAGCGTCTTCTCGAGCTCGCTCGAGAGCGCCTGCACGTGATCGGAGCTCGCCTTCAAGCTCGCGAGCAAGGGCTCGACGCCCTCGCCGATCTCGCTCGTCACGCGCTCGATCGATGCCATCGCGTTCTGCATCGAGACCACGCCGCCTTGCACGCTCTCCCCGGCGCTCTCGACGCTGCGCGCCGCGGCTTCGAATCGGCGCGCGGCCGGCTCGACCTCTTTCCCGAACGCCGCGAGCGTGGCCTCGGCGCTGCGCAGCGCTTCGTCGAGCGCGGCGAGCGTTCCCCTCAGCTCGGGGCCGCGCACGAGCGCGTCGATGCCGTCGAGCGCCGAGTTCAGGCTCGCGAAGAGCTTCTCGAAGTCCGTTCGGCCGATCTTGTCGACGAGCCCGCGAAACGACGTCTCGAGCTCCTGCAGCGGCGGCGGGATCGTCGGGATCTCGGTCAGGCCCTCCTCGGGCTCGTGCAGGATCGGATTGCGATCCTCGGTGAACTTGAGCGAGACGTACTGCACGCCGGTCAGGAGGCTGTCCGTTTCCAGCTGCGCGCGCAGCCCGTTCGCGATCGCGCCGCTCATCTCATCACCGCCGCCACCTGGCAGCGCGCGCACGCTCTCCACGATGCTGCTGTCGATCGAGTACACGACCGCGATCGGCTGATCCACGTGGTCGACGCGGAACGGGATGCGGATGTGGTCGACCTTGCCGATCTCGACGCCCTTGAACTTCACGGGCGCGCCGTTGCGCAGCCCGTTCACGCTGCCGTCGAAGTAGCTCACGAACGCGTACGTGTTCTTGAAGAGCTTGCCCGAGCCGAGCAGCGCGATCGCGATCAGGACGAGCGCGATCCCGCCCAGGACGAAGGCGCCGATCGTGACGTGGCTCGTTTTCGCGCTCATCGATGCCTCGGGGGGCTGGGGCGGCTCGGCGGGCTCGGACTCGTTCGCGCGGGCGCGTCTCGGTCGCCGCGCGTCAGGAAGCGCTGGACTCTGGCATCGGTCGAGGTCTCGAGCAACTCGCGAGGATTGCCGCGCGCGATTACCGTCTTCTCCTCGGGATCGAGGAGCACGCCGTCGTCGGCGATCGTGAAGATGCTCGCGAGGTCGTGCGTCACCGCGACGATCGTCGTGTTCAGGCTGTCGCGCAGCGCCAGGATCAGCTCGTCGAGCCGCCGCGCGGTCACCGGATCGAGGCCTGAGCCGGGCTCGTCGAGGAAGAGGATCTCCGGATCGAGCGCCATCGCGCGCGCGATGCCCGCGCGCTTCTGCATGCCGCCGCTCACCTCGCCCGGGAGGTGGTTCTCGAAGCCCGCCAGGCCCACGATCGCGAGCTTGAAGCCCGCGATCTCGAGGACCTCGGGCGGCGGGAGCTCGGTGTACTCCTCGAGCACGAGGCCGATGTTCTCCGCCAGCGTCATCGAGCCCCACAGCGCGCCGCGCTGATAGAGCACTCCGAAGCGCCGCAGCATCTTCGCGCGCTCGTCGAGGGCGGC
>CAZQHA010000027.1:0-17942 GCA_964592795.1 uncultured Planctomycetaceae bacterium
AGCCAATCGGTCAGCGTCGTGGTGTTCCAGAGATCGAAGGTAAGCCGCTGCGGACCGGCGCATCTTCCCCGCGATCGACATCGAGAAGTCGGGCACGCGCAAGGAAGAGAAGCTCTACTCGCAGAAGCGCCTCAAGTACATCGGCATCCTGCGTCGCGTCCTCCTGCGGATGAACTTCATCGAGGCGATGGAGCTCCTCGTCACCAAGCTCGGGGACGTCGAGACGAACGACGACTTCCTGAAGCGCTTCGAGGTCGATCCCGAGGCGTGAGAGCGCGCCCTCGGCGTTCCGCCCACGCGTTACCGCGCGGCTCGCGCGCGGTAGGTGGCGGACCGGTTCGAGCGACCGAATGAGCGAAGAAGTGCCGGATCGCCCGTCGCGCCTCGGAGCGAAGCTCGCGGCTTTCGTGCTCCTCTTCGCGCTGCCGCTCGCGCTGCGCGTCCTGCCGATCGAGCACGGCGGACTGAAGAACTACATCCCGGACTCGCACGTGGTCCGCAGCGCGCTCGGGATGGCCAAGGACAAGGACCTCGTCCCGCCGGTCGGCAAGTACTCGCACTATCCGAACCTCGTCCCGTACATGCTGCTCCCCGCGTACGCGGCGCAGTACGCGCTCGGACCGTGGAGCGACGCGCGCGAGTTCGGCAATCATCTGCTCGATCATCCCGAGTCCGCGCGCATCGTCGCGCGCGGGCTCGTCGCGCTGCTCGGCGCGCTGACGACGTGGGCGGCGTTCCGCGCGGCGCGCGCGATGGGGCTCGGCCGCGGGGCATGGGTGACCGCGTGGCTCGTCGCGACGGGATTGCTGCACATCCAGTTCTCGGTGCAAGAGCGGCCGTGGGTTCCCATGGCGTTCTTCCTGGTGCTCGCGACGTGGCCGGCGGCGATCTACGTGCGCGCGGGTCGAGCGAAGCATCTCGTCCTCTCGGGAATCGCGGCCGGACTCGCGTTCGCGTGTCACCAGGGCGGGATCGCGGCGATCGCGATTCCGGCGCTCGCGTGGCTCTTCGGACCGCGCCGGTGGACGGGGAAGGAGCTCGCGACGCGGCTCGGGCAAGGCGTCGCGTGCTGCGCGGCGTTCGCGGTCGTCTCGCTTCTCCTCGGTCATCCGTACTTCCTGAAGTACGGGCTGCCGGATCGCGACCAGGTGATCATGGGCGAAGTGGAGGACACCGTCTCGATCGGCGGCGTCACGCTCCTCTGGGACGTGCGCCTCGAATCGTTCACGCACCTCTCGCGCGTGCTCGTCGGATACGACCCCGCGATCGTGGTCCTCGGCCTGTGCGGACTCGTCTTCGCCTGGCGCTGCGCGCCGATGCGGCCGGTGCTCGTGTTCGTCGTCGGCTGGGCGGCGTTCTTCATGACCAACTGGAGCGATCACGCGCGCTACCTCCTGCCGGTGACGCTCGGGCTCGCGTTCCCGGCCGGCCTCGTCGCCGAGCGCTGGCTCGCGACGAAGGCGGGAAGAGTCGCCGTCGCACTCCTGCTCGCGCTGCCGCTCGTGCAAGCGGCTCGCTTCGATCACGTGATGATGGCGCCGGACACGCGCGCCGAAGCGGCGGAGCGATTGAAAGCGCTCGGCCCGAACGCGCTGGTCGCGATCGACCTCTACGGCCCCGACGTGGAGCTCGACTCGCAGAGCATGCAGCGCCTCATGCGGCTGCGCACGACGCTGGGGGAGTCGCTGTACGCGCGCGAGGATCGCCGCCGGCTCGCGCTCGACCAAGGACTCGTTCGTCCCGAGGACAGCGGAGTCAATGCCGTGCGGCTCGAAGAGATCATCGGCATGGACCAGCGCCTCGGCACGATCGGCGTGAAGCCGGGGCTCGAGTTGCTCGGCACCGATCCCAAGAGCGCGCTGCGGTCGCTCGGCGCGACGCACTTCCTGCGCGTCGACCGAGAGCCAGGCAATCCGAAGAAGTTCCTCCTCGCGCCGGTGATCGACGGCGCGCGCGAGGTGTTCGTGGTCGACCCATCGTGCGGTTCGAGTCGCACGCGGGAAGCCTTCCTGCCGACCGAGATGGAGTTTCCGCTCACCGGGCTTTGGACGGTCGATCGCCCCGGCCCGTGGATGGCGCTCTACGACCTGCGCAGGTAGTACATCAGCGCGATCGCGCTGAACCCGTCGGCGAAGCGGCCGTGGTCGAGCAGGCTCTCGACCTGCGACCTCGCGAACGTGCGCACGACGAGGTGTTCCGACGCGTCGAGCATCAGCGCGCCCTCCGGCTCGCAATCCTCCGCGACGAAGACGTGCGCGTAGTGCGCGCTGATGCCGTTCGTCGGATAGAAGCCCGGCAGCGGGAGCAATCGGGCCACGCGGTGTCCGGTTTCCTCGCGCACCTCGCGCGCCGCCGCTCGTTCCGGTGATTCACCGGCCGCAATTCGACCCGCGGGAACTTCCCAGTGCGTCTTGCCGTGCGGATAGCGGTACTGCCCGACGAGCACGATCCGCTGATCGCGCGTCACCGGGACGACCGCGACGGCGTCGGGCACCTCGAAGACGTGGTACTCCTGCGCCGCGCCGCTGGGGAGCGTCACGATGTCTCGGCGCAGCCCGCACCAGTGCGAGTCGTAGATGCGCTCGGACGATTGCACGGGGAATCCGGAGAACGGTTCCGGATCGTCGGGCACCTCGCGCGAGCTCATTCGTCCACGGTCGGCCAGAGCTCGCGCCAATCGCGGCGCGCGTCGTACTTCTTGCCGGCGAGCCGCTCCAAGAGCGCCGGTGACACGCGCAAATCCTCGAGCGCCGTCTCCGCGAGCGCCTTCCCGCACGCTTCGACCACGCTGGCTCCGTCGATGTGTTGGTACTCGTACACCTCGTCGGGCCGGCCGCACTTGCTGAACTTGCGCACGGCGAGCGTGATCTGCTTCACGCCGACGATCGATCCGATGTTGTCGAGCAGTCCCGCTTCGCCGTCGCACACCGCCACGATCGGCACGCGCCGGCCCGCGAGGCTCACGAGCGAGGCTTCGCTCTCTCCGGCGCCTTCGATCGCGTGGAGATCGCCGTCGATGCCGAGCCCCTGGCGCAGGTGCCGGTACTCGTCGTTCTCGCCGAGGATGCCGAGCAAGAGCTCGGGCGAGCTCACCACGATCACGTTGGCGTAGATGCCGCGCTTCACGAGCTCCTTCGCCGCGTCGATCGCCTCCGTCGTCACGGCGCCCATCGCGAACACGTTGACGACGTTGTCGCCCGGCTCGTAGCCGGCGTAGCCGCTCCAATCGACGAGCTTCCACGCTCCCGCCAGGCAATCGGCCCGCACGCGCTGCAGGAGCTCCTCGTCCGAGCGCGCCGGCAGCGTCGACTCGTCGATTGCGTCGCCCCATTCGTCGCCCGCGTCCTTCGGCTTGAGCGGTCCGGTCACGCTGCCCTCGGCCTTCGACGCCGCCTGCGTGCGCACGTAGTCGAGCAGCAGCGACTGCTGGATCGCGCGCGTCACGCCGCGGATGAGGACGCCCTTGCGACCCTCGTTGTCCTCCGTCATCTGCCGGCGGATTGCGTCGCACAGGATCCAGTCCATCTCGATCGCGAACACCGGCTCCCACGTGATGAGGTTCGGGATCTGGATGTCGCTCTTCCACGAGTGCTGCGCGCCCTCGGGCGCGAGCGTCGTGCCGCTCGGCGTTCCGACGAGCACGAATTCCGCTCCCCAATACAAGTCGTAGTAGAGCTGATCGAGCGCGCGTTTGATGAAGAAGTCGTACACCGTCATCATCGGCATGAACGGGAGACCGGTGTAGAAGCCCATCCTTCCGAACGAGCCCAGCGCGGACATGCAGTTCGCTTCGGCGATCTCGAATCGGATGTGGCGCGTCCACGGATCGTCGCCGGCGATGAGATCGGGGTGCTTGAACTCGATCTCGAGCTCCTCCTCGATGTCCTCCTGGTAGTCGGGACCGTAGATCCGCTGGTCCATCCCGGGCGAGATGTTGGTGCTCGTCCCGACGTCGGGGGAGAGCGTGAGCACGAGGTCGGCGGCGGTCTTCCAGTGCTGCTCGGATTCGCTGAGCGACTTCGCGCTGACGCCGGTCTTCGGCCCGCCTTCGTCCTGCGTGCCGATGCGGATCAGCTTCGCCGCGAGCTGTCCCCACATCCACTGCGTGTGCGCCATCGGGAACAGCTTCAGGTCGATCTCGAGCGAGTCCGGCAGCGGACCCTCGGACGCGATGCGCCCGCGCGTGGCTTCGCGGTTCTCGCGACGCAGCTTCATGTGCTCGGCGACGCCGCGGCGGAACGCGTCGCGCCGCGCCGCCAGAAAGCGTCCTTCGGGCGTGTTGGGCTCGAACAGCGCGAACGGATCCTGCCAAGCGAGCCCGGCGCGCTCGATCAGCGACCTCATCTCGGCTTCCGACGGGAGCGCCGAGTGGTTCGACGGATCGGCCGCGCACTCGAGCCCGAAGCCCTTGATCGTGTGCGCGATCACGAGGTAGGGAACCTCGGGCGACTTGCGCGCCTCGCCGTACGCTTCGATCAGCTTCTCGAGGCAGTGGCCGCCCAGGTCCGCGAACGCGCGCAACATCTCGTCGTCGGAGAGCGACTTCACGATGCGGGCGCTCTCCGGCACGCGCTCGATGCAGTGCTTGCGGATGTCCTTCGCGTCGCTCTTGTAGAGCAGCATCTGGTACTCGTACTCGGAGAGTCCGCCTTCGAGGACCTCGCGCAGCGCCTCGCCGCCGGGCCGCGCGAAGAGCTCGTCGCGGAACAGCCCGTGCCGCACTTGAACGACGCGCCAGCCGTTGGCGAGCGCGGTGCGCTCGATGCGGTCGCAGTCGCTGCCGCGCAAGCTGCGCTCGTTCGGGATGCGCGTGCCGTCGAGGTTCTGCCTGTTGTAGTCGATGATCCACGTCACGTTGCCGAGCTGGCGCTCGGCGACGTCGGGCAGCGCTTCGAGCAGCGACCCTTCGCGGAACTCGCTGTCGCCCATCATCGACCAGAAGTGCGCCTTGTGCGGCACGTTCCAGCCGTGGTCCTGCGCGTAGCGGTGAGCGAGCGCGAGGTACACCGACGTGACCGGCGGGATGCCGACGGAGCCCGACGGCAAGAAGTGGAACGAGTCGGGATCGCTGAGCGCGTGGTAGCTCTGGAACACCGGCTCCTCGCCCGGCCGCGGGAACTTGCGCAGGCGCGTCATGATCCCCTTCGCTTCCTCGGGCGAGTACCAAGACGTCGCCTCGATGTCGCGGCGGAAGAGCTGCATCAAGTGGTGGTAGGTGTGGTCGACCGGCGACGCGTGCGGCTTGCACGCGATGTAGTCGTGCACCTCGCGCGCATGGAGGTGCAGCGCGCCGAGGAGGTGCATCGAGCTCGCGCACGACGCCGGGTGTCCGCCGACCTTGGGGTCGCCGCGCCGCTTGTCGGGCCGGTGGTTGGCGACGTGGATCATCATCATCGTCTGCGCGAAGGCGCGGTCGACGATGCGCGCGAGGAGCTTGATGTCCGGGCGAGCGAGGGTCTGTTGTTCCATGCGGGTTCTCGGTCGAAGTCGTGCAGCTCTAGAGGAGCATAGACGGCCGATCAAGGACTTGGTCCCGTTCCGTCAGGATCTCCTGCAGCCATGTGCGGCTCCGAGGCCGATCGGATCCCCGCTCGGCCACCAGGTTAGGATCAAGTGACTGTTCGACCAACGGACCTCGTCCGTTCGAGGGCCGTGCGCATGCGACTTGTCCCTCCCGCGCAATCAATCCGGCGGTCCAGTCGGCGGTGCACGACACTTGCCGCGCTGGCGCTCCTCGCGATGGTCACGAGTTGCGGCGCCGGCACGGCCGCGGTCGTGGGCGGCGGCGGCGGTGACAGCGGCGGGAACGGGCAGAGCTCGATCAGCGCATTTCGCGTCGAGAGCGGCGAGGCGCCGCCCGCGCAGCTGCGGTTCGTCCTGAGCGATCCCGAATCGGATCCCGCGTCAGTGCAGTTTTTCATGAGCGTCGATGGCGCTCCGGCAACCCCACTCGAAGCGCTCGAGACGAAGAACCCGGCGAGCTTCGCGACGTCATCCTCCGGCATCGAATACACGATCGGGTGGAGCTTCTCCGACGAGCCCACGCTGCCCGACGACGCGAGCTACGAGCCGAACGTGCTCGTGTACGCCGTGCTCGCCGGATCCTCGGGCAGCGTCACGCTCGGGAGCAACGCCGCGCAGAGCGGCATCGGAAACGATCCGCCGGTCGCGAGCGCCGACATCCTGGCCGGCCAGGAGCTGTCCGCGATCGTGGCGGTGCCGATCGCGCTCGAGGACAGCTCGGGCGACGTCGTGTCGGTGCGCATCGAGTTCGACGTCGTGGGCGACGAACCGGACGCCGGTTGGGAGCTCGCGCGGCCCGCGATCTCGGACAGTACGCCGCTCTACGCGCTCGATGGAGTGATCGCGCCAGCGGGTGGCGTCGAGCTGGGTTTTTTCTGGGACACGAACGTGGACCTGTTCGAGCTCGAGCGCGACGTGCGCCTCCGGATCACCGCGGTCGACCCGGTGGCCGAGGGCGAGACGTTCGTCACGCCGATCTTTCGCGTCGACAACAACGAAGCGCCGCTGGCCGAGATTCGACAGGAGATCCTGCTCCTGAGCCCCGATCGCCGGCGCGGCATCCCCGTGCCGTGCATCGTGCGCGATCCGGAGAGTGACGTCGTTGACCTCGTCTTCCAGTGGCGGCGGCCGGGCGAGTCGTTCTCGGAGTTGCCGAACGATCCGGCGGCGGTCCGCGCGATCGTCGCCGATCCAGCGTTGCGGCAACAGTTCAGAGTGTGCACTCCTGCGCCGACGCCCTACACCGGACGAGCCATTTCGGTGGGCGCGAGCTCGCTGCGTATGAGCGAGATCGATCCGTACGTGAATACGGTGTTCGACGGCGAGCTCGCGGGTGTCGAAGTGGAGATCTGGCGCGCCTCGATCCATCCCAGCGGCGTCGCCTCGAGCTGGCCCTCGAACCCGCTCGTCCGGCCGATCGCCGCGTTTCCATTCGGCGACGGGCTGCGCGCCCTGGTGCTCGACGCGCCCGGCAGCGCCGGATGGAGACTGTCCGAAATCGTTCTCGCGACCGGCGAGCTCACGCGAACGGTTGCGACCTCCGACGTCGGCCTGCCGAGCGCGCTCGCGCGCGAGCACGGGAACGCTTCCGTGCTCGTCGCGTCCGACACGGGGGGGGCGTGGCGCATCGAACGCGTGACGCTCGAGACCGGAGCGCGCGTCGAGTTGATCGCCGCCGCGGTCGGTCAAGCGAACGGACCCTTGCGCGGGCTCGCGAGCCTTGGAACGGGCAGCGCGCTCGCGACGGCCAGCGACGTTCTGCTGCGACTGGATTGGAGCGAGCCGGCGACGCCGCGCTGCATCCGTTGGATCGAAGGGCTCGCGACGCCGTGGGGAATCGCACTCGATCCGTTGAACGTGAACCGAGCGTACGTCGCCGAGCGCGACGCGAACCTCGGTCGCGTGATCTCCGTGGGTCTGGACGATCGTTCGGTGCGGCCCGTCGTCGCGAAGCACGACGCCGAGCCGGGACTGCCGCGACCGGAGGCGATCGCGATCGCGCATGGAGGCGTACGACTCCTCGCCATCACGCGGCCTCCCGGTGGGAGCGCGCGGGAGCTGCGCGGCGTCGAGCTCGGCGGCTTGGGCGAGAACGAGGTCACGATTCTCCGCCACACGTTCGCCGGTCAAGTGGGTGCGATCGGGATCGGGGACGATCAGTCGTGCGTCGTCGCGCTCTCGACCTTGAACGACCTCGCGGTCGGCGGCGGTTTGGAGCAACGTCGGACGATCGTCGGCTTCGATCCGACGCTTCAGGTGGCGCAGGTCGACTCTCCGTTCGCACCGCAGCTGTCGCCGCTCGCGCGCTGGCGCGTCGCGCACGCTGTGAGCGCCGTCCGCGCGACCCCCGCTGGAACACCGTGGAGCTTCCTTTGGGACAGCTCGGAGCTCGCGGGTGCGGGGGCCGTCTTCCTCAAGCTCTCGCCGTACGACAGCGAGCTCGGCATCACGGACCAGACGGGTGCGCCCAAGCGCCTCGACGTGCCGCTCGACGGGCCCGTCTCCTATGTCGGTGATCCAATCGTCGATGACGATCCGACGATGGCCGCTCCGGCGGACATCGACGGTGACGGGGATCTCGATCTCGCGGTGGCGTGCTTCCACAGCGACCGGACCGCCGTGCACTTTCAGCAGAGTCCGGGAGTGTTCACGGAAACGCCACTCGCGCTCGGCAACCCGAACGTCAGCGACGGTCCGCATTGCGTCGCGGTCGCGGACCTCGACTCGGATGGCGATCTCGATGTGGCGACGGCTTGCTTCCACAGCGATCGGCTGACGATCCACTTCCAAGTCGAGGCCGGCGGTTTCGCGCACGCTCCGCTCTTCGTGGGCAACGGATCGTTGACGAATGGGCCGCGTTGGGTGAGCGCCGCGGATCTGGATGGCGACGGCGACCAGGACTTGGTGGTCGCGAGCAACGACGGCGCGGGGACGGGAGCTCTCACGATCTTCCATCAGGTCGCGCCCGGCTCGTTCGGCTTGTCGCAACTCTTCGCCGCCGCGGCGCGTCCACCCTGGATGGTTGCGACGGGCGACCTCGACGGCGACGGCGATCTCGATCTCGTCACCGCGAATCGGAGCAACGGATCCGCGGCCGGACTCACCGTGTTCTTCCAGAACGCACCCGGCGTCTTCGGAGCGGTTCCGCTGTCGATCTTCCTGCCCGCCCTGCCGACGTTCTCGAACTTGGTGAACGCAGTTTGCGTGGCCGACTTCGACGGTGACGGCGATCTCGATCTAGCTGCGACGCGCTCGTTCTCCGATGCCGTGTGGGTGATCTTTCAGGTCTCTCAGGGCGTTTTCGACGGGCAGAACGCGCTGGAGCTCTCGGATCCGACCCGCATGCTCGGACCGTGGGGGATCCGCGCGGCGGATGTCGACGGCGACGGCGATGCCGACATCGTTTCGAGCAACAACCAGACGCACAACTTGTCGGCATTCCATCAGTTGTCTCCGGGCGTGTTCGCAAGCGTGCCGGCGGTGGTCGAGGGCAATGGTCCGCTCGTACAGGAGAACTTCGTCACGAGCGCCGATTTCGACGGCGACGGCGATCTGGATCTCCTGACGCCCGAGCCCGCCCCCGACCCGCTCTACGAGGAAATCACGATCATCGAGCACACGGGACCCGGCGAGTTCGACACGCCGCCTCTGGACTTGAGCGTCGTCGGACCGGGAATCCCGATCTCGGCCGCGGTGACGGACCTCGATGGCGATTGCGACCTGGACGTCGTGAGCGGATTGACCAACGGCGTGATCGGCTTGTACTTTCAACAGGCCCCCGGCGTCTTCGAGATCCCCTCACTTTCGCTCGATGTGTCGGACGTCGTGGTCGACGTGCGCTCGCTCGTGGCGGCGGATATGGACGGCGACGGGGATCCCGACTTGGTGGTCGCAGGGCCCAGCCAGAGCGTGCTGGCGATTCTCTTCCAGGATGGATCCGGCGCGTTCCACGATGATCCGTTGGTGCTCGGTCCGGGGGCTGGATCCGACGGATACTCCGATGTGGTCGCAGCCGATCTCGACGGAGATGGCGATCTCGACTTGGCCGCTGCGAGCGCGACGTCGGGGTTGATCGTTCTTTACTTCCAGACGGGTGTCGGTGCGTTCATCACGATCCCGGTGCGACTTGCGGGACCGGACGGGATCACGGAGCTGTCCGCTTCCGACCTCGATGGCGACGGAGACCTCGATCTCGTGGCGGCGCTCGGCGGGACGGCCGACCGACTGAGCGTGTCTTTTCAAACCGCTCCTGGAGTTTTCGACGCCGAGTCGCTCTCTGTCGGAAACGCCATGCTCTCGAACGAACCGCAGGATGTGGTGGTCGCCGATCTCGATGGCGACGGCGACCAGGACTTGGCGACGAGCAACCGCAACACGAACGGACGCGCCTCGCTCACCGTGTTCTTCCAGACGCAATCGGGCGTGTTCACGAACGACGCGTCGATCGAGGTCGGCGCCGTGACCGACGACTTCGACAGCGGAGTCTTCGGATTGCAGTGCTTGAGGACGGCGGACCTCGACGCGGACGGCGACCACGATCTGATCGTCGGCGGAGCGAACAGCGAAGTGCACGTCTTCCTTCAGACGGCTCCCGGACGATTCGCGACCCACGCGCGAGAGTACGGGAACAACGGCTTCGCGCACGACATCGTCGTCGCGGACGTCGACGGAGACGGCGACCTCGACCTTACGTACGCTCACCAGGCCAACCCGGCCTCGATCACGATCCGCTGGGGTGCGCACTGACCGGGCCGGCGCCTTCCGCGATCCTCTGCGCGCCGTTAGGGTGATTGGCCTCGTTTCGACCGCCCCTTCGCGAAGGAACCGCGCCCATGCTCTCGTCGCTCTCCGTTCTCGTTCTGACCGTCACCGCGTCCGACGTCTGGACCCCGCACAAGGTCGCCGAGATCCGCACCGTCTCGTCCGCGGCCATGTCGCCCGACGGCAAGCACGTCGCGTACACGCTCTCGGTGCCGCGCAAGGCCGGCGAAGACGACGACGGCGCGCCTTGGACCGAGCTCCATGTCCTCGACACCGAGGGCGGGCGCGTGCGTCCGTTCGTCACGCAGAAGAGCGACGTCTCGAACGTGCAGTGGACGCCGAGCGGCGCGGACATCGCGTTCCTCGCCAAGCGCGGGTCGGACAAGCACACGTCGCTGTACGTGATCGCGCTCGCGGGCGGGGAAGCGCGCCGCGCGGCGTCGCTCAAGAGCTCGATCGGCGACTACAGCTTCGCCCCCGATGGACGGCGCGTCGCGCTGGTGTCGACCGCGGCCGAGTCCGAGGCGACGAAGAAGCTCCAGGAGAAGGGCTTCAAGCAGGAGATCTACGAGGAGGACGTGCGCAGCGCGCGCATCCACATCGCGACGCTGTTCGACACGGCGGCGACGCCGCGCGAGCTCGACCTCGCCGGCTCCGTGCACGACGTGAAGTGGAGCCCCGTGGGCGATCGGCTCGCGGTCGCGATCACGCCGACGCCGCTCGTCGACGACGAGTACATGCGCCAGCGCATCCAAGTCGTCGACGTGGAAACCGGCAAGGTGACCGGCAAGATCGAGAACCCCGGCAAGCTGGGCACGTTCACGTGGAGCCCGGACGCGAAGTGGATCGCGCTCGTCTCCGCCGCCGACATCCACGATCCCTCGGCGGGACGCTTGTGCCTCGTGTCCGCGAACGGCGGCACGCCCGTCGATCTCCTGCCCGGCAATCAAGCCGACGTCGGCCAGATGGCCTGGCAGGACTCGTCCAACGTGCTCTACATCGCGAGCCAGGGCGTGTGGTCCGTCTTCGGCAAGGTGCGCGCGGACACGAACGTCACCGCGTCCTCGAGCGGCGAGGCGCGCTCGAAGCTGATCCTGCATCCCGGCGGGCCGATCCTCACGAGCCTCAGCGTGTCCACCGACGGTCAGCACGGGGCGTTCGTCGCGTCGACGCCCGAGCATCCGCCCGAGCTCTACACGATGAGCCACGGCGACACTGCGCCCAAGCGCCGCACCGACAGCAACCCCTGGATCCAGGACCTGCGCCTCGCGAAGCAGGAAGTGATCACACATCGCGCGCGCGACGGGGTGGAGCTCGAGGGCATGCTGATCCACCCGCTCGACGCGCGGAAGGGCGCGCGCTACCCGTTGATCGTGTACGTGCACGGCGGGCCGGAAGCGCACGAGTCGAACGGCTGGCTCACGAGCTATGCGCGCCCTGGACAGATGGCCGCCGCGCAGGGCATGGCGGTCTTCGATCCGAACTACCGCGGGAGCACGGGGCGCGGCGTCGCGTTCTCGAAGCTGTCGCAGGGCGATCCGGCGGGCAAGGAGTTCGACGATCTGATCGACGCGGTCGATCACCTCGTCGAAAAGGGGCTCGTCGACCGCTCGAAGGTCGGCGTCACCGGCGGCTCGTACGGCGGCTACGCGACCGCGTGGTGCGCGACGCGCTACAGCGATCGCTTCGCGGCGGGCGTGATGATGGTCGGCATCTCGAACAAGATCTCGAAGGTCGGCACGACCGACATCCCCGACGAGGAGTTCTACGTCCACGCGAGAAAGCGCGTATGGGACGACTGGCAGTTCTTCCTCGAGCGCAGCCCCGTGTACCACGCGGGAGCGTCGAAGACGCCGCTCCTCATCCTGCACGGCAAGGACGATCCGCGCGTCAACAACGGGCAGTCGCGCGAGCTCTACCGTCACTTGAAGCTGCGCGGCGAAGCGCCGGTGCGCCTCGTCCTGTATCCGGGCGAAGGCCACGGCAATCGCAAGGCCGCTTCGCGCCTCGATTACTCGATGCGCATGATGCAGTGGATGCAGCACTACCTGACCGGTCCGGGCGGCGAGCCGCCGCCCTTCGAGCTCGACTACGCCGAAGCGCCCGAGACGGAGACGATCGAAGCGGCGAGCCCGGCGGCGACGAGCGCTCGCTAGCGCGAGGTCGATCGACTCGCTAGCGCATCGCCGAGCGATACGTGTCCGAGTACGCCGCGAGCATCTTCTCGAACGTGAACTCGCTCTCGACGCGCGCCCGATTGCGATCGCCGAGGGCGGCGCGCAACCCGTCGTTGGAGAGAAGGTCCGAGAGCTTCTCCGAGAGTCGCGCCGCCGTGTCGGCGCCAGCGAGTCGCACGACGAAGCTCGCCTGCTCCGCGGGCAGGATGTCCTTCACGTCGCCGACGTCGGTCGCGACGCACGGGAGCGAGCTCGCCATCGCCTCGACGAGCGCGACCGGCATCTGCTCGGTGTCGGAGGAGAGCGCGAACACGTCCATCGCGCGGTAGTACTCGTTTGGCGAGCTCTGGTGGCCGACGAGGTGCACGCGCCTCGCGAGCGTGGGCGTCGACGCGACGAACGCTTCGATCCGCGCGCGCTCGGGGCCGTCGCCCAGGACGAGCGCGTGCGCGTCGAGCGCCGCGCACGCCTCGACGAAGCGCAGCGGGTTCTTCTCGGGTCGCAGGTGCCCGACGTAGCCGACGACGAGCGCGGTGCGCGGGATCCCGAGGCGCTCCCGCAACGCCGGATGGCCGTCCCGCGGCGCGAATCGATCCAGTCGGATCCCGTTCGGGATGTAGCGCACGAGATCGGGAGCGAGCTTCCAGGTCTGCGTCGCGATGCGCTGCAGGTTCTTCGACGGCACCACGACGCGGCTGACGCGCGGGAGGAAAAGTCGCCGCGTGATCACGCGGCGGCGCTTCTGCGCGCGCGCTTCGTCGGCGTTGAACCCGTCCTCGTGGTGGACGTGAGGGCGGAACTTCAGCGTGCGCGTGGCGAACACCGCGTCGAACGCGCCCCAGTTGTAGGAGAGCACGAGGTCGGGCGCCGCTTCTTGGATGAGCGCGCGCAAGGCGCGGATCGTCGCGAGCGAGCCGGCCTTTGGCGGGCTTTCGAGCACGCGCGCGTCGACGTCCGGCGAGAGGCGCTCGCGCGCGTCGGTGCGTCCGTCGATCGCGACGATCGAGTGCCGGTACCCGCGGCCCAGCGCGCCGATCAGGTTGACGGTGCGCATCTCGGGCCCCGCCGGCACGAACGTCGAGAAGACGTGCAGCAGATGGCGCGGCCGTGAGCTCACGCCGCCTTCATACCAACCGCGCGCTCAGCGAACGATCACCGGAATCGAATTCGTCCGCCGGACCTCGCCGTTCGGCAGCGCGACGACGCCTTGGAAGATGAACAGCGATCCGACGCTCGCGTTGCTCGGGATCGGAAAGGCGCGCGTCACCGAGCCGCTGACCGGGATCGCGCCGAGCTTGATGCCGCGGATCGTGTCGACGAGTGCGCCGATCTGTCCGGGTGCCTCCGGCCCGACGATGGGCGTCTTGCCGTAGTTCAGGAACGCCTTCGAGCGCGGATGCGCGCGGATCTCGAACGTGAGCACGCTCCCCGCGGTCGCGATGCCCATGACGCCGAGCGTCGGGTCGGGATACGCCGGCTCGAAGACGTAGCTCGGATCGGCAGCGAACAACTCCTGGCCGGGGAGGCCGCACGTGCCTGGACCTTGCTCGCCAGCGGTTAGCTCCACGCCCGAGTATCGCGCACTCGCGTTCTCGACGTACAACGCGGTGCCGCCAGCGCCGGCGCAGTTCGGAAACGTCGGCGTCGCGCCTTGACCGCCTTCGACGACACCGCCGGCGATGAGCACCTCGTATCCGAAGTCCTTCGCGACGATCAAACCATGTCCGCCGCGTCCGCTGAATCCCGTCGACGCGCCGCCGCGCCCACCGGTCGCGGACGAGAGCGCGAGGTGCAGGCGACCGGGTGCGTCGATCGAGAGCCGCTGCGCGAGGATGCCCGGGAAGCCCTTGACGACGATGTCCGGATCGTTCGGGGCGTCGCGTCCGAGCATCCTCGACTGCACGACTTCCACGCGTGAATCGCGCGTGAAGAGTCCCGGCGCGTCGTCCGCCTCGCTCAAGTGCGGCTCCCAGATGTCGAGGTAGAGATAGCCCACACCGTCGACACCCCACAATCGAACGTCGACGGACTGCGTGAAGTTGAACTCGGCGCGGACGCGCTGAAGGATCACCGTTCCCTGGCAGTTCCACACGCCGCTGTGATGCGCGGTGAACCCTGCGAGCAGCGCGATCTGATCCCTCGGCAACCAGCTCACGTTGGCGCTGCCCTCGATCGTCACACCCTCGTCGCACAGGATCGAGAGTCCCTTCGAGAGGAGGAGGAAGGACGAGTACGAGCCTGGCCTCACGAGCAGCACGTCGCCCGGCTGCGCCGCCGCGATCGCATGCGGGATGTCCGGGAAGTCGACGCCCGGTCCGCCGTCGTCGTCGATGACGAACGTGCTCGCGGATGCGGGCAGCACGAGATATGCGGCCACTGCCGCGACGTGAAGGATGCGGTTCATGGCGACCTCGACGATAGCACGTCGGTCGAGGGCGTGCCGGTTCACGCGATTCTCAGAAGCTCGGGAAGTGCGTCGCGATGAAGCTCTGCAGGAGCTGCTCGACGGTCGCGTGCGGGCCCGCCGGAGCGATGTACCAGCTGTAACTGTGCACGCGCGAGTCGGTGTTGCGGCGCATCACCGAGAGCGTCGACAGCGGCATGTCGCTCACCTGATCGGGCACGTCGCACAGCTGGAACGCGCCGTTCTGCGAGAGCGACGTGAGGAGCGCTGCGGCGGAGGTGTCGCCTGCGAACGCGAGCTGTGACTTGCCCGCGCCGAAGTTCGCTGTCGCAGACGAGAGACGCGCTGAGCCATCGCCGTACACGATCAGCTCTTGGTCGAGCGGGCCGGCGAACGTGCCTCCCGTGATCTCGTACACCACGATCGGATGGTGCGGGAACACGTCGACGCATCCGGGCGCAGCAGCCGAGGAACCGGGACCGTGAGACGGTGCGAGCCAGGGCAGGACCGAGAGCGCGGCGAGCGCGGTGTACCGGAACATGGGAGCCTCCGTGAAATTGCGGTCGAGTGATGGGGGGGGCGGCCGACGGAACGCAGTCCACTGCGATTCCGAGCGCGCGCGGCTGCGCACTTCCCGTGCCGGAGACGTCAGCGCACGATCACGGGCACCGAATTCGTCCGCCGCATCTCCCCGCTCGGAAGGATGACGACGGCTTGGAAGACGAAGAGCGAGCCGACGGCGGCGTTGCTCGGGATCGGGAACTCGCGATCGATCTGCCCGCCGAGGGGGATCGCACCGAGCTTCAATCCGCGGACGACGTCGACGAGCACGCCGATCTGCGAAACGCCGTCGGACTGCACGACGGGCGTGCGACCGTAGTTCAGGTGCGCTTTCGATCGCGGGTGTGCGCGGATGTGGAACTGGAGCAGACCCCCGGGCGCCGTGCTGCGGCTGACTGCGACACGCCGGCGACGAGTTCCTTCATGTTGGCCTCCGTTCTCATTTCGTTCCGGGAGAGCGACGACCTCAGCGCACGATCACCGGAATCGAATTCGTGCGTCGCGTCTCCCCGTTCGGGAGCACGACGACGGCTTGGAAGACGAATAGCGATCCCACGGTCGCGTTGCTCGGGATGGGGAACGCGCGGTCGATCGATCCGTCGACGGGTATCGCGCCGAGCTTGAGCCCGCGGATCGTGTCGACGAGCGCGCCGATCCGTCCGGGTGACGCCGGTCCGACGATCGGCGTCTTGCCGTAGTTCAGGAACGCTTTCGACCGCGGGTGTCCCGTGATCTCGAACGTGAGCACGCCGCCGGGAGTCGCGCTGCCGTTGACGCCGAGAGTGGGATCGGCGTAGCCCGGTGTCGTGACGAAGCCCGATGTCGCGGCGCCCGGTCCAAGGCAGCCCACGCCGGGGACGATCTCGGCGCCCGAGTGCACCACCTCGGGACTGGGTGCGTCGATGGCGATGCCGCCAAGACTTCCAAAGGCGCCCGAGCAGCTCCCGTTGTAGGTCCCACCTGGCCCGCCTTGGATCACCGAACGACCACCGCCCGCGATGACGACTCTCGAGCCCTGATTCAGGACGGCCGGACCGCGCCGCTCGGCACGCTCTCGAACAGTGCCGAGCCGATCGACACCCCGTCATCGCACAGGATCGAAAGACCCTTCGAGAGGCTGAAGGTTTGGTAGACGCCCGGCCGCACCAGCAACACGTCGCCCGGCGCGGCGGCGTCGATCGCCGGTTGAATGGTGGTGAAATCGACGCCCGGTCCGCCGTCGTCGTCGATGACGAACGTGCTCGCGGACGCGGGGACTGCGAGACTCGCGGCCAACGCCGCGGTCGGAAGGATGCGGTTCATGGCGACCTCGACGGTAGCACGTCGGTCGAGGACACGCTGGTTCACGCGAGTCTCGGAAGCTCGGGAAGTGCGTCGAGAGGAAGCTCGGCAGGATGTGCTCGACCGGCGCGTGCTGCTCGGCCGGCGCGATGTACCCGCTGTACATGTGCACGCGCGAATCGGTGTTTCCGCGCAATCGAGAGAGCGACGAGAGCCGAGTCGCGAAACCTACGTACCTCCGTGAAAGAGCGGATGACCGCGCCCGCAGTCCAGCTCGATTCGCCGGGCGCGCTCGCTCCCGCGGTCTATAGACACGCGCACATGCGCGCAATCGAGACGACGGCGTTCTTGGAGATGGGGGATTGGCTCGGGTTCGACGCTTCCGATGCGCAAGTCGCCGCACGGATCGCGGGCCGGCTGTCGCTCGCCGTCGTCCTCGCGGGAATCCTCGGGATCGAACGCGAATGGCGCGGCAAGGCCGCGGGACTGCGCACTCACATCCTCGTCGCGCTGGGATCGGCCGTATTCACCCTGGCGGTGCTCGAGGCCGGCGGCGGCGGTGACGCGCTGAGCCGCGTGATCCAAGGGATCGCGACCGGCATCGGATTCATCGGCGCGGGCACGATCCTGAAGCCCGATCGAGACGAATCGCACGTCAAGGGTCTCACGACCGCGGCGGGCGTGTGGCTGACCGCGGCGATCGGCATGGGGATCGGCGCGGGCCTCGTGTGGCTGCCGGTGATCGCGACTTTGCTCGCGTTGATCGTCGTCGCCGTCCTGGGACGGCTCGAGCGCCTCGTCGCGAAGCGCGGCAAGACTCCCTGACGTCGATTCAGTGATCGCTCTCGGCGCCGACGACCGGCGTCTCGGCTCCCGCTCCCGCGCGCTTCACGTGTCGGTCGAACCAATCGATCATCTCGGCGACCGCGTGCAGCACGGACTCGCGCGCTTGGTAGCCGTGGCTCTCGCCGGGGAGCATCACGAGCCGCGCCGTCCCGCCGTTGCCCTTGATCGCTTGATACATGCGCTCGGACTGCATCGGGAACGTGCCCTGGTTCGAGTCCTTCTCGCCGTGGATCAGGAGCATCGGCTCGTTGATCCGGCTCGCGGCGAGGAACGGTGAGAGCTTGATGTACGCATCGGGAGCCTCCCAGATCGTCCGGCGCTCGCTCTGGAATCCGAACGGAGTCAGCGTGCGGTTGTACGCGCCGCTGCGCGCGATCCCCGCGCGGAAG
>CAZQHA010000028.1:0-5774 GCA_964592795.1 uncultured Planctomycetaceae bacterium
GTAGCGCCTCGACGTCGACGGCGTCGAGCGCGGTCGCGAGTCGATTCGCCGGCTCGAGCCCGCGGTTCACCGCTCGCCACGCGAGCAGTGCGATGCCAATCACCACGAGAAGCGCGACGAAGACGACGTTCGCGAGCAGCGCTCGCTGCGCCGCGAAGAGATCCTCGCGGCCGCGAGCGACGACGACGACGACACGCGCGGCTTGCGGACGGTCGGGACCTTCCTCCGGATACACGTGGTGCACTTCGACGAGCTCGGCGACGAACCGACCGGTGCGTCCATCCGGCAATGTCGCCGTCCAGTGGACCGGTCCCGGCGCCGGCGAGACCGGCACCTCGAGCGTCCTTCCCGCGAGCGAGTTCGATCGCTCGAGCAATCGCCCGTCTTCGAATCGCAGCTCGAAGTACGCCGGCAGGCTCGCGCGCTCGTACTCGGGCATCAGCTGATCGGAGAACTCGAACTCGACTTCGTCCTCGACTTGGAAGAGCACCGATGCGAAGCCGCGCACGCGATCGGTGAGATTGCGGTCGAACTCGCGTTCGAGCGAGCGGGTGACGACGAGGTAGACGGCGACGCCGGCTCCCGCGAGCACGAGCACGCTCCCGCCCAGCAGGCGCGACAAGAGGTACGTTCGGATCGACTTCACGCGCGCGCCTCGTCGAGGAAGTAGCCCTGGCCGCGCCGCGTGCGGATCAGCCCGCGACCGCTCGGGCCGAGCTTCGCGCGCAGCACGCAGATCGTGGAGTCGACCGCGTTGCTCGACGGCAGCTTGTGCACGCCGTAGATGTGGTCCTCGATCTCTTCCCGGGTGATGACTTGGCCGCGGCGCAGCACGAGGTACTCGAGCACGGAGTACTCGCGCGCGGTGAGATCGATCGGGCTTCCGCCGAGCGTCGCCGTGCGGCCGACGACGTCGATCGCGAGCGCGCCGACCTGCACCACCGGGGAGCGCTCCTGGTAACGGCGCCGCACGAGCGCGTGGATGCGCGCGAGCAGCTCCTCGAAGGCGAACGGCTTGACGAGGTAGTCGTCGGCGCCGGCGTTGAGCCCGCGCACGCGATCGTGCAGCTGGTCGCGTGCGGTCAGCACGAGGACGTGCGGGCGATCCTGTCCGTCGCGGATGCGCGCCAGCACCTCCATCCCGTCCAGCTTCGGCAGCATCAGATCGAGCACGAGCACGTCGTACGGATTGCTGCGCGCGTGGCTGAGCCCACTCTCACCGTCGGCGGCCACGTCGACCGCGAAGCCCTCGCGCGCGAGGCCCAGGCGCAACGAGTCGCGCAGGGGCTGCGAGTCCTCGACGATCAGGATGCGCATGTGAGAATGGGGAGGAGGGATGGACGCCGGCGCGTGCGAGCGACACCCACGCGCGGCTTGCGCGCGCACCGATCACATCGTCGTGCAGAGGATCTCGACGAACGTGCGATTGCCGTTCTCGCCGATCACCCCGAGCTCGATCTGTGTCTTGGTGTTCGGAAGAAGGATGCCGTCGGGCACGACGAATTGCTTCGAGCCCGGCGGGAGCTCGACGCTCAGCCCGTCGTTCTCGTTCTGTTCCAGGTTCACGTGGTACGCCGCCGCCTCGGCATCGGGCTCCCAGCGGATGACGAGACCGCTCGCGGGCAATCCGGCGGCGCCGTCCGCCGGATACGTGAGGATCGGTGCGGCGGGCAACACGTGCGACAGCTCCGCTTCGCCGACGACCGGCCGTCCGTCGAGCGTGCGCGCGCGGATGTGATACGTGCCCTCCGGGTACGCGGCGAAGAGCTCGGCGATCTCGAGCTCCTGCGATTCGACCGTGTAGCCCGAGAGCGCGAGCTTGCGTCCACCGTCCGCTCTCATCCGCAGCACGGACGAGCCGTTCGGCGCGAGGAGCTCGACCGTGCCGAGCGATTCCTCCGCTTCGGCAGACATCACGAGAACGACCTCGTTCGATGTCGCCGTGTACTCCAGGCTCATCGCCTCTTCCTTGAGCCGCAGCGTGTCGATCGGGAGCGGCGACGGACCGTCGAGCGACACCAAACCCAGCCCGATCAACGTGAAGAGTGCCTTGTTCATGGCGCAAGCCTTGGAAAAGAGAACTGTGACGACGGAAGCCGCCCGCGCCTCGATGATAGCCGAGCCGCGCGAGTGGGGATTAGGCGAGCATTACGGCGTGGCCGGCGCGCGTGCGATACCGCTCCAGAAGTGAGCGGAGGCATGCCAGGGTCATCCTGCGCACATTGCTCGAGGATGATCGCCGGTGATCTCGACCGCGAGCAACATCGCGGGACAGGCGTCCGTCATCCGCGCGTAATCCGGGCGGCGCGCGCGGGAACACTCGCTGCTCGACATGCGGCGAAATCGCGCGCTGGTCGAGGTGGTCTCGCGCAGTCGACGCGAAACGGAGCGAACCATGAAGAGCATCACATCCACGATTCCCATCGTTCTCGTCGCCGCCGCATTCGCGAGTCCGTCGCCGGATCCGTGCAAGCAGATCGCCGGCGATCTGCTCCAGTCGTGCAAGCGCCAAGCGCCGGCGGACTTCCTGCTCGCGATCGCGCGTTGCCGCAATCTGCCCACGCTCCAAGAGCGCGCCGCGTGCCTACTTCTGGCGTCCGAGCAGCTCAAGGATGATGTCGAGCTGTGCTTCGACCAACACGAGGAGCGCATCGACGTCTGCGACGATCTCGGGGGTGGAATCTACGCGCCCGACATCGATCCCGAGAACTTCGTCGACGGCGTGGACAATCCCTACTTCCCGCTCGAGCAAGGGGTGACGCTCGTCTACGACGAATACACCGAGCGCGGCGTCGAGCGCATCGAGGTCACGCCGACGGGCAAGAAGAAGGTGATCCTCGGCGTGTCGTGCGTCGAGGTGCGCGACGTCGTGACGCTCGAAGGCGTGCCGATCGAAGACACGCTCGATTGGTTCGCGCAGGACGAGTGGGGCAACGTGTGGTACTTCGGCGAGCTCTCCCTGAACTTCGAGGACGGCGAGCTCGTGAGCCTCGACGGCTCGTGGAAAGCCGGCGTCGGCGGCGCGCTGCCTGGCATCGTCATGAAAGCCGATCCGCGGATCGGCGACGTCTACCGCCAGGAGTTCTGGATCGGCGAAGCCGAAGACCTCGCGGAAGTCTTCGGCCTGGATGAAACGGCGGTCGTTCCGTTCGGGACGTTCGTGGACTGCATCCAGACCGAAGATCAGACGCCGATCGAGCCCGACGTCGAGGAGCTCAAGTACTACGCGCCGGGCGTCGGATTCGTCCTGTCGGAGAACGCCAAGACCGGCGCGCGGACCGAGCTCGTCGATGTCGTCCGCAAGTAGCGCTGCTCACGCGCGGGCGCCGCGCTCGAGATCGAGCAACCGCGCCTTGGCCTCCGCGCCCCCGCGGTAGTTCCCCAGCCCTCCGCTCGAGGGCACCACGCGGTGACACGGCACGAGGATCGGTAGGGGATTGGTCGCGAGCGCGCTCCCCGCGGCGCGGATCGCCGCCGGACTCGTCGTTCGCGCGGCGATCTCGCGGTACGTCGCCGTGCGGCCGTAGGGGATCTGCGCGGTCACGAATAGCACCTCGCGGCGGAAGCCACGAGTGAGGCGCCAGTCGAGCGGCACTGCGAAGGCGCGGCGGCGCCCGTCGAAGTACTCGTCGAGCTGGTGGCGCGCGAGCGCGATCGGCTCGCGAGGAGCACGCAGCACGCGCGGCGAGATTTCCCGCGCGAACTCGTCGAGCACGTTCGCCTCGCCGTCGCTCGCGAATCCGACGCGCACGATGCCCTCGCGCGTCGCGCCGAGCACGAGCACGCCGAGCGGCGAATCGTGGCGCTCGAACGCGACGTCGACGAGGTCCTCCGCGTCGGCGCGTCGTTCGAGCGCCTCGCGCACGCGCGACCACTGCCTCGGCTCGGGTACGTCGAGCGCGCTCAGTTCGGCCTCGAGCGCTTCGAACTCGTTCGGTTGCTGCTTTTCCATGTCACTTGGGACGGGCTCGTGCGCTGGTCCGTGAGATCGCGCTCATGTCGCGTCGTGAAAGAGGACGCCGAGCGTCGTGCGACGACCGGAGCGCAGCCGGCTCACGCCGTGGCGCACGTGGACGCGGTAGATGCCGCGCGTGCCGAGCACCGGGCGATGGCTCACCGCGAACGCGACGCCGTCGCCCCGCGCGAGCGGCACGACGTCGACGCGCGACTGCATCCGCGGGCGCTGCTCGGTGAGCACGAACTCACCTCCGGTGAAGTCGCGCTCGGGCGACGAGAGCAGGAACGCGACCTGGATCGGGAAAACGAGCTCGCCGTAGAGATCCTGATGCAGACAGTTGTAGTCGCCTTCGCCGTAGTGGAGGAGCAGCGGCGTCGGCCGCGTCTGACCGGCGGCGTGACAGCGCGCGAGGAACTCGCTGTGCGTCGCCGGGAACCGCACGTCGATCTTCAGCGCCTCGTTCCAGTGATTCGCGATCGAGGCGAGGTGCGGATAGAGCGACGCGCGCAGCTCCTCGACGATCTTCGGCAACGGGTAGCGAAAGTACTTGTACTCGCCGCGCCCGAAGTTGTGCCGGCTCATGTCGATGCGCGTGCGGAATAGCGGCTCCTGCGCATAGAGCGCGGCGAGATCGCCGCACTGGGCGGGTGTGAGGAAGCCGGCGATGTGCGCCGAGCCGCGCGAGTCCATCGCGTGCGCGATGCCCGGCCAATCCAGCGCGTCGACTCGACGGGCGATCACGACGCGAGCTCCTGCCGCAATCTCCGCAGCGCCTCGAACACGTTCCGCCGAGCCGCGTCCTCGCTCGTCTCCATGACCGCCGCGATCTCGCGATGCGAGAGCCCGCCGAAGTAACGCAGCGTCACCGCTTGGCGCTGCTTCTCGGGAAGCATTCGGATGCGCGACCGAAGCGAGTCGTCCGCGGGCTCGGCATCGTGCGAGAGCACCTGCGCGCCATCGTCCGCGATCTCGGGCGCGCGCGCCGCCGCGCGGTGCACGTCGATCGCCTTGCGGGCGGCGATCGCGAAGAGCCAGGGCCGGATCGCGTCCGCGTCGCGCACGTCGCGGTACGCGCGCAACGCGGCGAGCATCGACTCCTGGAAGCAGTCCTCCGCCCGCGCGCGTCCGACTTGCGCCGCGCAGTACCGGAGGAGCGCGGGCCCGTGCTGCTCGACGACGCGCTCGAACGACGGCAGCGACGTGACCTTGGACCGCGTTCCCGGCGTCATTGCCCGATCGACGCTCGGCGCGAGCGTTTCGTGAGATCGACCGCGCCGAGAATCTAGGCGCGCCGCGGAAAGCCCGCAACCGCCCCGGCGACGCTCAGTGCCCTTCCGGCGCGAACGGGGCGAGTGAGTGCACCGACAGCTTCGTCTCGGTCACGTGGTTCCCAGCCATCGTGACCCATGGAGTCACCGGGAACAGCGGGTTGTTCGTCCGGATGCGCGCGCGCCAGTGGTGCGGACCGGTCGCGGCTTGCAGGTACAGCGGGCTGCCGGGCGGATGGAACATGACCGTGTCCGCGAACTCGATCGGCGTTCCGTTGATCGGCCATTGCGACCCCGGCTGGACGAGCGTTCCGTCGAGCGGCTTGTTCAGCGGCATCACCTCCCACTGCACTCGCGCCGTCGGCGGCCGGCCGCTCGCCCAATCCAAGCCGGCGAGCGAGCCCTTGAACCCGATTCGGATTGCGAACTTCGTGTCCATGATCGAGCTGCCGAGCAGAGCGATGGGCGCGGACTCGTCGGCTTGCATCTGCTGCGCCGCGAGCGTCCAACCGCGGCCTTCATTGCCGAGGTAGACCGACACGCGCCCG
>CAZQHA010000028.1:5784-17783 GCA_964592795.1 uncultured Planctomycetaceae bacterium
GCTGAAGTAGGGCGCGCCGACGAGCGCGTCGGCGAATCCGTCTCCGTTCACGTCACCCGCCGACACGGCGACCCACCCGAACACGGAGTCCGAGTCGTTGCTTTCCGTCGTCCAACTGGGGTCCGGCGCGATGCCCGATGCCGATCCGAGGAACAAGCACGCGCGACCTTCGTCGGTCTCGCCTCCGTCGTACAACGGAGCTCCGACGATCAGATCGCCGTACCCGTCGTTGTTGACATCCGCCGTGTCGATCGAGAACGCGAAGTCCTCGAAGAAGTTGAACGAGACGATTCCGTCGACGAAGCCGGCGCTCAACCCCGTGCTCGAGCCGCGGTATCCGCTGACGGAACTGAAAGCGCCCACGAAGAGATCGCTGAATCCGTCTCCGTTGCCGTCGCCGAACGTCACGCTCTTGCCGAAGTGAGAGCCCGAGGAATTGGCCTCCAGGCTCCACGCGGGCGTCGTCGCCAGCCCCGCGTCGGACCCGAAGTACGCATAGGCCTTGCCTTCGAGGAATTGCCCGTTCGAGTATCCCGGTGCTCCGATCGCGAGGTCGCTGTATCCATCGCGATTGACGTCGCCGCTCGCGATCGCACGGCCGAACAGCGAGTCGTCATCCGCCGGTTCCGACGCGGACCATGCCGGTGACGTCGCGAGGCCGGACGCGGACCCGAGGTATACGTACACGTGTCCGACGAGGCCGAACGCGTGATACGTGTTCGGTGCGCCCACCGCGACGTCGCCGAAGCCGTCGCCGTTCACGTCGCCGGCGCTGGCGACCGATCCGCCGAAGTGGCTTCCCGACTGAACGGCGTCGAGGATCCAGCTCGGGCTCGCGGATAGACCCTGCTCCGAGCCTGCGAAGACGAAGGCGCGTCCGACCACGCTCGAGGGAGTGTCGTAGTTCGGTGCACCGACGATGACATCCGAGTAACCGTCCCCGTTGACGTCACCCGCGCCCGCGACGCCGTAGCCGAACTCGGACTGTGCTTGATCGCCGTACACGGACCACGCCGGGCTCGCCGGGAGTCCGCTCGCCGAGCCCAGATACACGAACGCCGCGCCGACTTGGCTGGAGCCCGGCCCCAGCGCTCCCATCGCGCCGACGATCACGTCGCTGAATCCGTCGCCGTTCACGTCGCCGGCGGTGGCCGCGGACCAACCGAGCCCTTCGTCCGTCGTCGCGCCTACGAAGATGCGGTGGGGAGCCTTCGACAGGTCTGCGTTCGATCCGGTGTAGACGTACACGCGACCCTCGAGCGCTTGGCTGTTGCTCAAGCCGTATCCACCGACGACGACGTCGCTGCGTCCGTCGCCGTTGACGTCCCCCGCGGTCGCGAGCGCGGCCCCGAAGGACTCGTTCGCGGCCATTCCGGTCATCGAGTGCGCCGCCGTCTCGGAGAGTCCTGTCGGAGAACCCAAGTACAAGAACGCCCTTCCGATATTGGTCTGCGGGTTGTCCCAATTGGGCGAGCCGACGATCACGTCACTGATGCCGTCCGCGTTGACGTCGCCCGCCGTGGCGACCGCGTATCCGAACGCTTGCTCGAACTGGATGCCGTCGGCGGTCCATGTCGCGGTCGACGCGAGGCCGCTGCTCGATCCGAGGAAGACGAATGCTCGCCCATGTCCGAACGAGGTGTTCTCGTAGCCCGGCGCGCCGATGACGACGTCGCCGTAGCCGTCGCCGTTCACGTCGCCGGCCGCGGAGACGCCCGTGGCGAAGGCGGCGTCGCCTTGGTTGGCCTCACCGGTCCACGCGGGGACCGGCGAGAGGCCGAGCGCCGAGCCGTGGTACACGAACGCGCAGCCTTCGTCGGGCTGGCCATTGCCGTAACCGGACGCGCCGACGAGGAGATCGTCGTAGCCGTCTCCGTTCACGTCGCCCGCGGCGCTCAGCGACGAGCCGAACCACGCGTTCTGCTGATCGCTCTCCGCGGCCCAGGCCGGTGACGTGGCGAGACCAGCGGAGGACCCCAGATACAAGAGCACGCGGCCTTCGAACGATTCGCCGTTCGAGTAGCCGCGATGGCACACGACCACGTCGCTGTAGCCGTCGGCGTTGACGTCGCCCGCCGTCGAGACCGCGAAGCCGAGATACGTGTTCGCCTGATTGCTCTCGACCGACCAACCCGGAGTCGCGGCGAGGCCGGTCGGACCGCCCATGTAGACGACCGCGCGGCCCTCGCTCGTCTGGCCTCCGCTGTATTGCGAAGCACCGACGATCACGTCGCTGTAACCGTCCCCGTTGACGTCACCCGCGGTGGCGACCGAGTAGCCGAACCAAGCGCCCGCGGAATCGAGCTCCGCCGTCCAACTCGGATCGACGCTGAGGGGCATGCCGGTACTCGAGCCGTGGAACACCATCACTCGGCCTTCGTCCGTTTGCCCGTTGTCGTAGAGCATCGCGCCGACGATGACGTCGCTGTATCCGTCGCCGTTGACGTCGCCGGCGCACGCGACGGAATTGCCGAGGAACGCGGCCACCTGGTTGGATTCGAAGAACCAGAACTGGGCGCTGAGAATCGGGTCCACCGTCAGCGGATACACCGCGCGCGTGTCGTCGACGCGGATGACGACGCCCGCGGGGCTGGGCTCGAGGCGCGCATCGAGATCGCGACCGGTCGCGTCGAACGCGACGAGGCCCGTGTAGCGCGCGCGAGCCTCGCCCGACGCATCGACGAAGATGCCCGAACGCGCTCCGTCGTCGATGCGCAGCGAAAGATCGCCCTCGATCGCGAGGCCGATGACGAGGTGACCGTCACCGAGCGGCGGTCGCGCGATCGTCCAGCCTTGCTCGAGACCGCGCTCGTCGTTGACGAACCATTCGGTCAGCTCACCGAACGCGAGCTCGGCGCGAGCGCCGGTCACTTGGAGCGCGGCGCGGCCAAGCGGTGACGCAGAGTCTTCTCGGCCGAAGCTCCGCGTGCCGAGCGTCAGCGTCCACGGCCTCTCGTCGGCCGTGCGCGAGACGACCTCGACACCGCGCTCGGACGCGTTCGTTCGAAAACCCTGGGCGCGGTTGGGAGCAGACCAGGCGTTCGACCGGCCGACAGCTCGCGTGAAGCGATACTCGCCGCGCCGGATCTCACCGGACGCTTCCGAGAACCAGCGGGTGTCCTCGAGCCCTTCTTGGGACGCCGTGGCCGCCGCTCGCTCCCCTCGAACCACCTGTGCGGTGAGCGGAGCGACGCATAGAACGATGGTGGAGACGCAAAGGACGGGGGAGATCGCGTACATGAGGCACCTCGGGAAGGCGAGACTGTGCCCAGTGAAGTGGGCGTCCGAAGGAACACGCGAACGGCCGGCGCTGGAGATCAACGATCCGGGAGAATCCCGGTGGTCGCACGCGGATCAGTGCGGGATCGGAGGGTCGAGCAGCACCGGCGGCGCGGAGAGCTTCGCCTCGGTGACGCCGTTCCCAGGGATCGACACCCAACGCGTCACCGGGAACAGCGGGTTGTTCACGCGGATCCGCGCTCGCCAGCGATACGGCCCCGATGCCGCGGCGTGCATCGGACCCGCTGCGGGGTGGAACTGCGACGACTCGTTGAACACGAGCGGCGCGCCCGAGATCGGGAACTGCGCGTTCGATTGGAGCACCGTGCCATCGAGCGCGACGTCGAGCGGCTTCACCTCCCACTCCAGACGCGCATACCCCGTCGATCCACTCGACCAATCGAAGCCGGCGATCTGCCGCTCGAAGCCGAGCTTGACGCGGAACTCCTGATCGTTGCTCGAGCCGCCGAGGAGCGCGATCGGCGCGGCGTCGTTCGCGTGCCGTTGTTGCGCCCCGAGCGTCCAGCCTCCGCGGCCCTCGTTGCCGAGGAACAGGTACGCACGGTCCGGAACCGTGCCGAAGATGCGGAGTGAGCTGAAGATCACGTCGCCGAATCCGTCGCCGTTCACGTCACCCGCCGAGAATGCGTGACCGCCAAGGAAGGCGCTGGCGTCATCGCTGTCGAAGATCCAGCCGGCGCTCGCGGCGAGACCCGAGCTCGAGCCCAGGTAGACGAACATCCGTCCTTCGGTGAACTGATCGTGGGAGTACGTCGGCGCGCTGACGATGACGTCGCCGTATCCGTCGCCGTTGACGTCGCCCGCGCTCGCGACACGCGTACCGTATTGCGGGTTGAATCCAAACTGTGAGCCGTTTCCGTCCTGCGCCGTCCACACCGGAGCGGCGGAGAGTCCGACGGAAGAACCCGTGTACACGAACACGCAGCCACGATCGGGCTCGAGCGTGTCGTAGAGTGCCGCGCCTACGATCACATCGCTGAATCCGTCGCCGTTCACGTCACCTGCCGTGGAGGCGGAGCTCCCGAAGTAGGAATCGGGTTGAGGACTGCCGACGGTCCAAGCGGGTGCCGTCGACAATCCCGCGGGCGAGCCCAAGTACACGAACACGCGGCCTTCGAAGCCGGGGTCGTACCCGGGCGAGACGAGAATCACGTCCCCGTAGCCGTCCCCGTTCACGTCGCCCGCCGCACCGACGGCGGCGCCGAATTGCGCGTTGGGCCGATCACCCTCGGCCGTCCAACTGGGTCCCGCCGCGAGGCCCGAAGCCGAGCCGAGATAGATGAACGCTCGGCCTTCGTCCACTTCGCCGTTGTCGTAGCCACCCGCGTCGATGGCGATGTCGCCGTAGCCGTCCCCGTTCACGTCGCCCGCCGTGGAGACGTGATTGCCGAAGTAGGCGCTGGACAGATCTCCTTCGGCGGTCCACGCCGCAGAGATCGAGAGACCGGTTGCCGAACCCAGGTAGACGAAGACTCGCCCTTCGTCCGTTTGGCCGTTGTCGTAGTAGGGAGCTCCCACGATCAAGTCGTCGAATCCATCGCCGTTCACGTCGCCTGCGGCAGCAACGGAGGCGCCGAAGAACGCGCCTGCCTGATCACCGACAACCGTCGATGCCGGGTTCGCCGATGGGCCAGCGGCGGAGCCGAGGTACAGCGCCACTCGACCGACGTCGACTTGTCCGACTTCGAAGCGCGACATGCTGACGACGAAATCGCTGTAGCCATCGCCGTTGACGTCGCCTGCACCGGTCGTGACCGAGATGTGAGACGCTCCGTCGGGCGATTCCGTGACCCACGCCGCGGAGCTCGCGAGGCTGGCGCCCGCTCCGAAGTAGACGTGCACGCGGCCTTCGTCCGTCTGTCCGTTGTCGTACCAGTACGTGCCGACGATCACGTCGCTCAAGCCGTCGGCGTTCACGTCGCCGGCGGTCGCGACCTGCACGCCGTGTCCCGCTCCGGTCTGATCGCCTTCGCTCGTCCACGCGGCAGTCGTCTCGAGACCTGAGTCCGTGCCGAGGAAGAGCCAAGCCTTGCCTTCACCCGTCTCGCCATTGTCGTAGTCGTACGCGCCGACGAGCACGTCGCTGTGTCCGTCGCCGTTGACGTCGCCGGCAGTGGCGACGCTGTATGCGTACTGCGAGTGGGCTTGATTGCTCTCCGCGGTCCACGCGGCGGTCGTCGACAGTCCCGAGCTCGATCCGAGGAACAGGAACGCGCGGCCTTCGTTCGTCTCACCGTTGTCGTAGAGCCGCGCTCCGACGATCACGTCGCCGTAGCCGTCGGCGTTGACGTCGCCCGCGGTCGCGACGCACACGCCGAAGTCGGCGTCGACTTGATCGCCGCCGACCTTCCACGCGGCGTTCGTCGAAGGGATCGTCGGCGAACCAAGGAACATGTACGCGCGTCCCTCGTCGGTCTCGCCCGCGTCATACCGGTACGCGCCGACGAGGAAGTCGTCGAAGCCGTCGCCGTTGACGTCGCCGGCGGTCGCGACCGACCAACCGAAGAGCGCTTCGACTTGATCGCCTTCCATCGTCCAGACGGGAGTCGGCGTGAGTCCTGCGCTCGAGCCGTAGTACAGGCATGCGCGGCCTTCGCGCGCCTCTCCGTTGTGCCACTCCTGCACGCCGACGATCACGTCGCTGAAGCCGTCGCCATTGACGTCGCCCGCCGTCGCGACGGAGCGACCGAAGAACGCCATCTCCTGATCTCCGTCGGCCGTCCAGTCCGGCGTCGGCGAGGGCCCCGTGAGCGAGCCGAAGTAGACGAACGCCCGGCCTTCGCCGAGCTGATCGTCGGTGTACACGATCGCTCCGACGATCACGTCGCTGACACCGTCGCCGTTGACGTCGCCGGCGGTAGCGACGGACGTGCCGTAGGCCGCGCCGGTCTGGTTGGATTCGCCCGTCCAGATCGGCGTCGTGGCGAGCCCCGAGCTCGACCCCAAGTACACGAACGCCGCGCCTTCGTCCTGTTCGCCGTGGTCATAGGCGTACGCGCCGACGATCACGTCGCTGAAGCCGTCGCCGTTGACGTCGCCGGCCGGCGCGACCGAGAGTCCGAAGTTGGCTCCCGTCTGGTTGCTCTCGACGTTCCACGCCGGACCGGAGAGAACGGGATCGACCGTCAGCGGATACGTCGCGTGCCTGTCGTCGACGCGGATGCCGACGCCGATGGGTGAGGGCATCAGCGCGGCGTCGAGCGCGCGACCGGTCGCGTCGAACGCGACGAGGCCCGTGTAGCGCAATCGAACGTCACCGTTGCCGTCGACGAAGACACCTGAGCGTTTGGCCTCGTCGACCCGCAGCGAGAGATCGCCGCCGATCGCGAGGCCGATCCACAGCGGCGCGACGCCGCGCGGCTTCTCCGCGATCGTCCAGCCTTGCTCGAGACCGCGCTCGTCGTTGACGAACCATTCCTTGATCGGTCCGTGATCGAGCTCGGCGCGATCGCCCTCGACTTGGACCGTCGCGGCGCCGAGCGGCCGCGCGTCGCCTTCGCGCCCGAAGCTCGACGTTCCGAGCTCGAGCCTCCATCGCGCTTCGCCGGCGCTCCGCGGAAGCACTTCGACTCCGTCCGCCGAGACACGGCTGCGCAGTCCTTGCGCGCGATTCGGCGCGGACCAAGTCGGTCCCTCGCCGTCCACGGACGTGAAGCGGTACTCGGCGCGCTGGATCTCGGCGGAGGCTCTCTCGAACCAGCCGGACTCTTCGAGAGGATCGGCGGCTACCGCCGCCCGACGCTCGTGAGGAACGGACAGGGACTGTGCAGCGACCTGGATCGCGAGCGTCGCGAGCAGGAACAAAGTGGCCGACGGCGAAGCGATCGAGACCTGCGTCTTCACGGGATACCTCGTGGATGCTGGGATTCCCGCCACAGGCGCACGGCGGCCTGCTCGGCGATCGGGAGGGACACGCGGTCCCTCGCTCCGAGCGATCACGAATCTCGAGAACTTCGCGTCCGGTCCCGTTCAGCGCGGAAGGCTGCGGCCGAAGTACACGTAGGCCCGTCCCTCGTCCGTCTGACCGTTGTCGTACCAGTACGAGCCGACGATCGCGTCGCTCCGGCCGTCGCCGTTCACGTCGCCGGCGGTCGCGACTTGGACCCCGTGGCCGGCCGACGTCTGGTTGCCCTCGCTCGTCCACGCGGCGATCGTCTCGAGACCCGAGTCGGTGCCCAGGAAGAGCCACGCCTTGCCTTCACCCGTCTCGCCGTTGTCGTAGTCGTACGCGCCGACGAGCACGTCTCCGCGGCCGTCGCCGTTGAAGTCGCCGGCGCCGGCGACGCTGTACGCGTACTGCGAGTTGGCTTGGTCGCTCTCCGCGGTCCAGGCGGGAGTGGTCGAGAGTCCCAGGCTCGATCCCAGGAACAAGAACGCGCGGCCTTCGTTCGTCTCGCCGTTGTCGTAGAGCCGCGCGCCGACGATCACGTCGCCGTAGCCGTCGGCGTTGACGTCGCCGGCGCTGGCGACGCACACGCCGAAGTCCGCGTCGACCTGATCGCCGCCGACCTTCCACGCCGCGCTCGTCGTGGGCACCGTCGGCGAGCCGAGGAACAGGAACGCGCAGCCTTCGTCCGTCTCGCCGTCGTCGTATCGGTACGCGCCGACCAAGAAGTCGTCGTAGCCGTCGCCATTGACGTCGCCGGCGGTCGCCACCGACCAACCGAACAGCGCTTCGACTTGATCACCCTCCATCGTCCACACGGGGCTCGGCGTGAGCCCCGTGCTCGAGCCGTAGTAGAGGCAAGCACGGCCCTCGCGCGCCTCGCCGTTCTGCCAATCCTGCACACCGACGATCACGTCGCTGAAGCCGTCGCCATTGACGTCGCCCGCCGTCGCGACGGAGCGGCCGAAGAACGCGAACTCCTGATCGCCGTCGGCGGTCCATCCGGGCGTCGGAGACAGACCCGAGCTCGAGCCGAAGTAGACGAACGCTCGTCCTTCCCGCAATTCATCGTGGGTGTACACGATCGCTCCGACGATCACGTCGCTGAAGCCGTCGCCGTTGACGTCGCCGGCCGTCGCGACGGACGTGCCGTAGCCCGAGCTGATCTGATTGCCTTCACCCGCCCAGCTCGGCGTCGACGCGAGGCCCGAGCTCGATCCCAAGTACACGAACGCCGCGCCCTCGTCGGCTTCGCCGCGGTCGTAGGCGTACGCGCCGACGATGACGTCGCCGAAGCCGTCGCCGTTGACGTCGCCGGCCGGCGCCACCGAGAGACCGAAGTTGGCGCCTGCCTGATTGCCGTCCGCGGTCCACGCCGGACCCGTGAGCCTCGCATGCAGCGTCACCGGATACGTCGCGCGAGCGTCGTCGACGCGGATGCCGACGCCGCCCGAGATCGACGTGAGTCGCGCGTCGAGCTCTCTACCGGCCGCGTCGATCGCTTCGAGGCCCGTGTAGCGCAATCGGACTTCACCTTCGGCATCGACGAGATCACCCGACCGTTCGCCTGCGTCGATCCGAAGCCGGAGATCTCCGCCCATCGCGAGCCCGATCCAAAGCGGCTGGGTGCCGCGCGGCTTCTCCGCGATCGTCCAGCCGTGCTCGAGGCCGCGCTTGTCGTTGGCGAACGACTCCGTGATCGGACCGTGATCGAGCTCGGCGCGATCCTTCTCGACTCCGACGTTCGCGGCGAAGAGCGTCCGGTCGTCGCCTTCGCGTCCGAAGCTCGACGTGCCGAGCGTGAGCGTCCAGCTCGATGTCGCTTGCTCGCGCGGGGACACTTCGACACCGACATCCGAGACCCGCGTGCGGAGCTCCTGCGAGCGATTCGGCGCCGTCCAAGCTCGCGTTTCGCCTGGTACCGGGGCGAATCGGTACTCCGCGCGTTGAATCCCGGCCGCGGCATCGACGAACCAGCGCGAGTGCTCGAGCTGCGCGGCGTCCGTCGCCGGCGCCGCGCCGCCGCGGACGTAGGCGTTCCAGCCCACGGCCGTCGCGATCGACAGCGCGACGAGCATCGTCGCCAGCGATCCGACGAGCAGCCGGTTGCGGCGCGTGAACTTCGAGACGCGGTACACGACCGAGTCGCGACGTGCGCGGATCGGTTGGTCGGCGAGGAAGCGGCGCAGATCGGCCGCGAACGCGTCGACGGACGGGTATCGACGCCCGGGCTCGGCGTGGCAGGCGGTCGCGAGGATCGTGTCGAGGTCGCCCGCGATCTCGCGCGCGGAGCGACGGGATCCGGTGCGCCGCGCGAGCGCGACGCTCGCCGTCTGCACCGCTTGCACGGGCGTGCGCTCGCCGGTGAACGCGCGCTGACCGACGCACAGCTCCCACAGGACGACTCCCAGCGAATAGACGTCGCTCGTCGTCGTGAGACGCTCTCCGGCGAGCTGCTCCGGGCTCGCGTAACCCGGCGTCATCACGCGCTGGCTGGTGAGCGTCCGCTCGGCCGTCGGATCGTCGCCGTCCGCCGAGAGCACCTTGGCGATGCCGAAGTCGAGCAGCTTCGGCCTCCCGTCGCGAGCGACGAGGATGTTCGACGGCTTGATGTCGCGGTGCACGATGTGCCGCTCGTGCGCGAACCGGACCGCGTCGCAGACAGCGAGGAAGAGGGCGATGCGCTCGCGAATCGCCAGCGCGTGCTCGCTGCAGTAGCGGTCGATCGGCACGCCGTCGACGAACTCCATCACGACGTACGGGCGGCCGCGCTCGTCCGCGCCGCCGTCGAAGAGTCGCGTGATGCCGTCGTGTTGGAGCCCGGCGAGCAGCGCGCGCTCGTTCGCGAAGCGGCGCAGCATCTCGCGCGTGTCCATGCCGACCTTGATCAGCTTGATCGCGACGGTCTGCTCGAGGCCTTCGACCTGGGCGAACCCTTCGACGCGGCGGGCGCGCCACACCTCGCCCATCCCGCCGACCGCGATCCGTTCCTCGAGCTGGAACGGCCCGATGCGCGCTCCCGCGGCGTCGAAATCGATCGCTCGCCGGGCCGCGCGTTCGAGGGAAGCCGGCGTCGGGAGATCGAGGCCCGCGCCGCGATCGAGCGCGATCAGCGCGCGGACTTCGGCTTCGAGCTCGGCGTCGCCGGCGCACGCTTGGTCGAGAAAAGCGGTGCGCTCTCCCGGGGGCAGCTCCATGGCCCCGTCGAGGATCGGACGAACGAGCTTCCAGCGGTCGGGAAGCATCTCGCCAGTATAGGGGCTCGGTCGGATGCGGACGTTGCCTGCACGGTTCGCGCCGCCGTGTCGAACGCTCGCACCGGAGCGCTACCGCCGGTCGAGCTCGCGCAGCAGGAACGCGCGCGCCGCGCGCCAGCCGCGCACGATCGTCGGCTCCGACACGCCCCGCACGCGCGCGGTCTCTGCGACGGAAAGTCCGCCGAAGAAGCGCAGCTCGACGATCTCCGCGAGCTCGGGATCGACGATCGCGAGCTTCTCGAGCGCCGCGTCGATGCCGCACAGGTCGAGCTCCTGTCCGCGCTCGTCGAGCAACGGCTCCGCAGATTCGATGCGGATCCGGCCGTGCCCGCCGCCGCGCTTCTCCGCATCCTTGCGGCGCGCGTGATCGACGAGCACGCTGCGCATCGCCTTCGCGGCGACCGCCAGGACGTGCGCCTTGCTCGTCCAATCCGACTGCGCGCTCGGCCCGAGCAGCCGCAGGCAGGCCTCGTTCACGAGCGCCGTCGGCTGCAGCGTGTGCGCGCGGTCGCCGCGCATCTCGCGATCTGCGATCGTGCGCAGCTCCTCGTACGCGACCGCGAGCAGCTCGGCGGAAGCCTGCGCGTCCCCGCGTCGAATGCGATCGAGCAGCGTCTGCGTGTGCTGGGTGCGAGCGGGATCGGGCACGAATCGATTGTGCGCGCTCCGGCATCGACCGGCAAATCGTGCCTGAAGCAGGTCCGACGCTCACGGCTCGACGTCGAAGAGCGCCCGCCCCGTCTTCACGTCGATCGGCACCGAGACGTGCTCGTGGAAGAGCTTCCAGCTCCCGTCGAGCTTGCGCAGACCGAACGTCGACCGCAGCCAGTTCACGATGCGCGTTCCGTCGACGTGCTTCGCTCCGAACCGATTGAGGCAGTGCGCGTACGCGACGTCGCCGCTCACGGCGATGTCCAGCTGGCGCACTTCGTACTGGATCGGAGGAATGAACGACGCGAACGTCGTCTCCCACATACGGCGGATGGCCCACGCACCCGTGTGCTGGATCGGCGGAGTCAAGTTGAACGCCAAGAGATCCGGCGCGCTGTGCGCAAGCATCGCTTCGACGTCCATCGTGTGGACTGCTTTGATGATCGAGTAAATGACCGAGCGCACTGCCGGCTCGTCACCGTTTTCACGCGTAGTCGGGACCATCTCTCACCTCCTGCGCCATCGATCTGCCCGACGGCGATGTCCTTCCTCGCTCTACTTTCGATCGGGTACCGGCGGCCGGCTTTCCACTGCGTGAGGATCGGTATTGCGCACCTGCGTGTCGGCGATCCGCGCGCCACGCGGGCTTTCTTGAAGATTGGAGAATTCGTCCAAGCGCGGATTCGCGAGTCGTCGCGCGGATCGATGTCTTGCACAAGCTCCGCGGCAGTTGGCGAGCAGCTCGTGCGCCGCGATCGATCCCGATTGGTGAGCCATGGGCGAGGAAGCGGTCTTCATCCTAGGCACACCGCGGGGGAGCGCGGGTCTTCGCGAACTTCGCAGGCGGCTCGGTCCCGCTGAGCTGGGCGCGCTCTCGTGATATCCTCGCCGGCCGTGGCGCTTCC
>CAZQHA010000029.1:0-17253 GCA_964592795.1 uncultured Planctomycetaceae bacterium
TCGGTGAACAGCGAGAGCTGGTGCGGCTTCTGCGGGGTCAGGTACACCGCGTCGCTCTGCGACGCGAGATCGCCGAGGCGCGACGCGTCGGCGCGCTGCGGCTCGACGCCGAACTCCTCGCGCAGCCTCTGCACCACGTAATCGGGCAGCTCGAAGCCCGGCTGCGGCACGCACACGATGTTCGCGCGGAAGCGCGCGAGCGCGTAGGCAAACGAGTGGATCGTGCGGCTGTACCTCAGATCGCCCGCGAGGACGACGTCGAGGCCTTCGATGCGCCCGCGCTCCATCCACAGGTTGTACAGGTCGCAGAGCGTCTGCGTCGGGTGCTCGTGGCTGCCGTCGCCGGCGTTGATCACCGGCACCGGCGAATACTGCGCGGCCAGACGCGCGGCGCCTTCACTCGGATGGCGCAGCACGATCACGTCAGCGTACGCCCCCCCGACGACACGGATCGTGTCGGCCAGCGACTCGCCCTTCGATGCGCTCGTGCTGCGCATGTCGGCCGCAGTGAGCACGCCGCCGCCCAGGCGCAGCATCGCCGACTCGAACGACAGCCGCGTGCGCGTCGAGGGCTCGTAGAAGAGGCTCGCCGAGATCATGCCCCGGCAAAGCTGCGAGAATCCCCGTTGGTCCTTGGAGAACTCGCGAGCTCGCTCGAACAACTCGCGGATCTCGGGGAGCGACAGGTCGTCGATCGAGACGAGATGCTGAAGCTCGGTCATTCCCGCCTCTCCAGAGTAGAAGACGGCTGCGGCCCGCGCAACCGAGGCGACTACGCAAGCGCGAGAATCTGAGCTATCCGCTGCTGGAATGCCTGGTTCTCGGCCACGGCGCGAAGCGCGTCGATCTCGCGCGCGAGCTCCGGTTCGAACGGCATCGCGGCTCCGGGCTCCCAGGGTTCCTCCGGCAGACGAAACTGCCGCCGAAAGACGCGCACGATGGTCTCTCGTGCGGCTTCGGAGTCCTGGACGATCGAGATCGCGTTCTCGCTGGAGCTGCGGGACGCGGCGTCGAGCCGATCGGCCAAGCTCGTCAAACGAACGATCGGCGGACCGCCGGAGGCCGTCGGCGGAGGAGCGCAGGTCGCGGCGGGCTCCAGCCACAGCACGAGATCCGCGCGCTCGCGCGCGATCCGTCCGCGCTCCTGGCCCGCGCGCTCGACGGACGTCCAGCCGGAGTGGGAGAAGAGCTCGCGCTCGCCCGCCGTATCGAACAAGAGTACGGGGTATGCCCCCAGCTGTGCCGGCTCGCACACCAAGTCGCGCGTCGTGCCCGGCTCGTCGCTCTCGATCGTGCGGCGCCTGCCGACGAGCGCGTTGAAGAGCGTCGATTTTCCGGCGTTCACGGGTCCTGCCAATACGACGCGCGCGGGCTGGAGCGCGCGCCGCGCGATCTCCCACCGCGCGCCCAGCGCGTCGATGGCGGCGATTCGTTCCGGCGGCGTCCGGCCGCAGAGCGCTTCGAGCTCGCGCGCGAGCGCACCTTCGGCTTGATCGAGCAGGATGCGCGCGGCGGATTCGCACGGCGCGCGAGCGAGCCGCTCGGCGGCGCGCGCTTCGAGCGTCGCCCCGCTCGAAGGTCGTGCGCCTTCGAAGGCGCTCAGGATCTGCGCCACGATCGGGGGACTGCCGTGGAGACACACATCGACCTCGTCCGGTCCGACGACCGCGACGATCGCTTGATCGATCGCCTCGCCCGCGAGCGAGATGCGCACCACGTTCGGCGCTCGCGGAGTGAGCGGGCGATCGCACATTCGCTGTACGGCGGCTCGCGCTCCCGACCCGCGGAAGCGCAGCACCGACACCGCACCCACGCCGCGGGGCGTCACTTCGCGCACCTCGAGCGTCACGGGTCCCTCGCGCACACCGAGGAGTTCGCCGTGTGCGCCGCGAGGATTCCGAGCGCCACGAGCTCCGGCTCCTCGATGACACGCAATCCGCGCGCGAACGTGCTCGATGCGACGAGGAAGGCTCGCGCGCCTCCGGTGAGGAGGACCGGCGAATCGGAGATCAGCGCCTCGGCCGCGACGCGCAGCACGAGTTCGCGGGCGGCGCCCTCGAATCCCACGACGACGCCCGACTGGAGCGCCGACTCCGTGTCCTGTCCGAGCGCGCGAGCGCCCGGCTGGGGCTCGATCCGCGGCAGTCGCGCCGTCTCGCGCGACAGGGCGCAGGACAAGAGGCGCGGCCCCGGTGCGATGGCGCCGCCGACGAATTCGCCCCGGCGCGTTCTCGCGTCGACGCGCAGAGCGTCCACGGTCAGCGCCGTGCCGGCGTCCACGACGATCGCCGAAGCGTGGACGCGCTCGAGCGCGCCGCGCGCCGCGAATAGCCGATCGCGTCCGACGCGATCGGGCTCACGGCACGCGATCGAAAGGCCCGGATCGGGACGCGCATCGATCGAAGGGACGCGGTTCGCTTCGAGCGCGCGGACCAAGTCGCTCTCGATCGTCGGGCTCGCCACGCTCGAGATGCCGGCCGCGCCGACGTCTTTCTCGCGCAGCCAAGCGCGCACGCGCGCTCCCAGCTCGAGGTCCGTGTCGAAGTCGGTCGACTCGACGATGCACGGCGCGCGCTCGTTCTCGCGGCTCCAGATCCGGAGCTTGCAGCGGCTGTTGCCGAGATCGACGCTCAGGAATCGAGTCGACATGCGTGGAAGACTCGCGAGCCGCGTGAAGGACTCCGCCGCGGACGGCCGGAAGGCGTGCGGTCACTGCGACGGCGTTTCGTACGTCACCGTTCGCGACTTGCCCTTGTTCTCGACGACGATCTTCCAGACCGTGTACTCGTTCGCGTGGTTCTTCGCGAACGTGATCGCTTCCTGCACGCTCGTCACCGGATGGCCGTTGATGCTCTTGATCACGTCGCCCTCCATCGCGCCGTGGCGCTCGGCGATCGAGCCGACCGCCACTTCCTTGATCTCGATGCCGTCGTACTTGCCGGTCTTCGGATCCTGGTGACGCGCCGTCCGGACGTCGCGAACGAGCACCTCGGCGTAGTTCTCGTTGAAGAACTGCATGTCGTTCGTGCCGAGCACGAAGTGGTTCGCGCCAAGCTGCGTCGTGCGCTCGGGGTTGAACACCGGCGCATCGCCCTGCGGGATCGCGCTGCGCGCCTTGGGCAGGATCACGCCGTCGGGGCCGACTTGCACGATCGCGGCGCCGACGTCGAGCTCGTCGGGACCGAGCAATTCGCTCTCGCGATCGCCCGATTCGAACGCGAACAGCACGCCCTCGGTGGAGATCGAATCGATCCGGATGTGGCCGTGCGGCGCCGCGAGAGGATCGCCCTGCCGCATCAAGAATCCCGGCGGGTTGCCCGTGTTCGTCACGCCGGACTTGGGCCGGTACTTCAGGAACACGTTGCTCGCCTGGGGATCGGCCATGTCGACCTTGACCATCAGGATCCGCACGAGCTCCTTGACCGCGACGACCGGCGCGACGGGCTTTTCCACGGGCGCCGCGGTCTCCTCGGGCGGCGGCGCTTGCACGGCGCCCGTCCAGTTGAGGTGGCGGCAGTTCTTGTTCTTCTTGCACTCCTCGCAGCTGGGATGGAACAGCTCGCGGACGACGGGGTACGCGACGATGTCCTCGACTTTCGTCTCGATCGGCTTGCTCTCGTCGAGCACCGCCTGGACGCGAGCCGGATCGGGCAGGACGTTCTTGACCTGGACGTCGCGCAGGAACACCACCACGTACGCGGAAAGGCCCACGGCCAGGACGGCCGCGGAGAGCCAGGAGAGGATCTTGGCTTGGGTGATGTTCATCGGGGTCCGGAGGCCATCCTACAGGGCGGCTCTTGGTCCGCAAACGCGCGGCCTGCAACGGCGAGCCGCCCGGCGGGATTCGCCGAGACGCCCGCGAGGAGGGCTTATTCCCCGCGCTTCGCCATGCGCAGCCCGTCCGGGCCGGGCGCGGCGCGCGATGCCGACGTCGGTTGATTCGTCTCGACACGCACCGAGCTGCCCGTGATGCCGCGCAGTGCGAGCACGAGCTCCTCGGGCCGGTCGCTCGCCGCGAGCGCGTCGTTGAGCTCGACCTTGTGCTCCTGCACGAGCCGGCGCAGGCACATGTTGAACGAGATCAACCCGCGCTCGGTGCCCTGCTCGATGACGCGCGCCATCTCGCTCGTCTTGCCCTCCTGCAGGAGCTCGCGGATGTGCGGCGTGGAGACCATCAGCTCGAAGGCGGGGATCATCCCCTTCCCGCCGGCGCGCTGGACGAGCCGCTGCGAAAGGACGCCGGCCAGGTTGTCGGCCATGCGCTGCCTCACCTGCGAGTGCTGGTTCGCGGAGAAGAAGGAGAGGATGCGCTCGACGGTCTGCGCGGCGTTGACCGTGTGCAGCGTCGAGAGCACCAAGTGTCCCGTCTCCGTCGCGTCGAGCGCCGACACCACGGTCTCCGCGTCGCGCATCTCGCCGATGAGGATCACGTCGGGACTCTGCCGCAGCGCGTGGCGCAGCCCGTCCTTGAACGTGGTGCAGTCCGTGCCGACTTCGCGCTGGCTGATCACGCAATTCTGCTCGGTGAATAGCAGCTCGACCGGATCTTCCAGCGTGACCACGTGGCGCTCGACGGTCTCGTTCATGTGCTGGATCATCGCCGCCAGCGTCGTCGACTTGCCCGACCCGGCGATCCCCGTCACGAGCACGAGCCCGCGCTTGCGCATCGAGAGCTTTTTCAGGTTCTCGGCGGGCAACTCGAGCGAGTCGAGGTTCGGTGCCTTCTCCGAGATGCGCCGCAACACGACCGCCGGATCGCCCATTTGGCGATAGGCGTTCATTCGGAATCGGCCCAGTCCGTCGAGGTGAAGCGCGGCGTCGGCGGAGCCGGTCGTGCGCCAGCCGTCCATGCGCTCCTTCCCCATGATCCCTTCGAGCACTTCGAGCAGCGCTCCCGCGGTCGGCACCCGGCCGGGGAAGAACCCGATCTTCCCGTCAGTGCGGTGCGACGGGCGTCCGCCGGCGCGCAGGATCAGATCGCTCGCACCGGCCTTCACCATCAGCGCCAGCCAGGCTTCGAGCTGATGCCGCGGCGAAAGTCCGGTGCCGCTCAATCCGGCGGGCGTCGCGTCGGTCGACGGTGCGGCGGGACGCGGCGACGCGCCGGGCGGAGGTTCCGCGGCGGCGACGGGGTTCGCGCGCGGAGCGGCAGCGGCGGGCGGCGCCGCAACCGGCGGCGGCGCCGCGCTGGCTCCGCGCGACGAGAGCCGAAGCGAGTCGGCGACGTCACGGAAGCTGAACTCGTCTGCGGGACTGAGGTTTTCTCCGGCCAATGGCGGCTCCGGCAGCCTGGGGAACCGAGCCCGCGAGGCCGCGGGGGTCAAGATCGACGCCCAGAAGCGGGCGTCTTGAGCCGGCCGTAGGGGCTACGACCGAGACGTCGCGTGGACCTGCCGGTGCGCTTCGACGAGAACGTCGGAGAGTCCCGAGCGCTGAGCCGACGAGATGGGCCAAACTTTCCGGCCGAGCGCCGCCTCGAGCTCGCGCGCCGCGTCGAGATCGGCCGGGCTCTCGCACTTCGTCGCGACGAGCAGGCGCGGCTTCTGGGCGAGCTCGGGCGAGAACCGGGAGAGCTCCTTGTCGATGACCCGCCACGCTTCGATCGGGGGCGTGATCGCGGACTCGGAGACGTCGATCAAGTGCAGGATCGTCTGACAGCGCTCGACGTGCTTGAGGAATCGATGACCGAGCCCTTGCCCTTCCGAAGCGCCTTCGATGAGGCCCGGTAGATCGGCGATGACGAGCGTCTCGATCGGGCCGATCGACGCGATGCCGACCTGCGGCGCGAGCGTCGTGAACGGGTAGTCCGCGATCTTCGGCGTCGCCGCCGTGACCGCCGCGAGGAACGTCGATTTGCCGGCGTTCGGCAATCCGACGAGCCCGACCTCCGCGAAGAGCTTCAGCTCGAGCCGCAGCGCGCGCTTCTCGCCCGGCTGTCCCGGCATCGCGATCCGCGGAGCCTGGCGCACGGAGCTCTTGAAATGTGCGTTGCCGCGCCCGCCCGCGCCGCCTTGCGCGACGACCAGTCGCTCCGCTTCGCGCGTCAGATCGAAGAGCAGGTTGCCGCGCTCGCGATCGAACACTTGCGTGCCGACCGGCACCTCGATGACGAGATCGTCGGCGCTCTTGCCGGACTTGTTCTGGCCCAGACCCGGCCGGCCGCTCTTGGCCTGGTAGTGGTACTGGCGCCCGATCGGCAACAGCGAGTTGAGGCTCGACGACGCGACGAGCACGATGCTTCCCCCGTCTCCCCCGTCGCCGCCGTCCGGGCCGCCGCGCGGCACGAATTTCTCGCGGCGAAACGAGACGGCCCCGTCACCGCCGGAGCCCGCCGTCACCTCGATGAATGCCTCGTCTCGGAACACGGCGTGTGGCGCACGGGCGTCGCCGTGCATCGAGGAAAATGAACGCGAGCTCGCTCAGCTCGCCGCGATCGGATCGACGTGCACCTTGCGATTCGACTGGAACCGCACCGTGCCCTCGGTGAGCGCGAAGAGCGTGTAGTCCTTGCCGACACCGACGTTCCGTCCCGCGTGGAACACGGTCCCGCACTGTCGGACCAGGATCGTGCCCGCGTGCACGGTCTCTCCGCCGAAGCGCTTCACGCCGCGGAACTGCGGGTTCGAGTCGCGGCCGTTGCGCGTCGAGCCTTGCCCCTTTTTGTGTGCCATGTCGTCTCCTAGCCCTGGATCCCGGTGATGCGCACTTGCGTGTAGCTCTGACGGTGGCCGCGCTTCTTGCGCACGCCCTTTCGACGCTTGAAGCGGAACGCGATCACCTTGTCGCCGCGCGCTTCGCCGAGGACCTCGGCGGTGACGCTGGCGCCTTTCAAGGTGGGCTTGCCTACCTTCACCTGGCCCTCGTCGCCGACGAGGAGCACTTGGTCGAAGGTGATCTTGTCGCCGGCCTTGTGGCGGCGGTCCAGATCGAGCTGCACCACCTCGCCCTTGCGGACGGTGGTCTGTCGCGAACGGTCCTGGATGATGGCGTACACGCTGGGTTCTCCATGTCGACCGCGGTGGAATCCCTCCCGCGGCGCCCGGGCGGCGCGGAGCGACGCGCCGGGCTGGCTCGTCCGCCGCGGCGACGGGGCCGGGCGGAGAATGGGCGGCAAAGTCTAGCGGCGCCGGGTGCCCCGCGGAAGAGGACCCGCGATCTCAGCGCTTGCGACGGCCTCCGGGGCGCACCTCGCGGCCATCGGTGCGGACGTAGCGCAGGACGCTGTCCTCGGCCTGCTCGGGCGCATCGAAGAGCTTGATCTCGCGCTCGAACCGGTACTCGAGGGCGCGCAGGAAGTCCGAGCAGTTGTCCTTCAGGTATTTCACGACCTCGGGGTGCGCGCGCACCTCCACGGTCGAGAACCCCTTGAGCGACATCGCCGAGCCCAGCCGGCGCAGGATCGCGGCGGCGCGCGATTCGACGGTGCGGATGCGGCCCGTGCCGCGGCACCGCGGGCAGGTGTGGAACACCTTCTTGTTCATGCCCGGACCGAGGCGTTGTCGCGTGAGCTCGAGCAACCCGAACTGCGAGATCCGGCCGACCTTGCTGCGCGCACGGTCGCCGGCCAGGGCCTCCTTGAATACGCGCTCGACGGTGCGGATGTTCGCCGCGCGCATCATGTCGATGAAGTCGACGACGATGATGCCGCCCAGGTCGCGCAACCGGATCTGCCGCGCGATCTCGGGTGCGGCGGCGAGATTCGCCTTGAGCGCGATGTCCTCGAAATCGAACCCGTCGGTCCGCGTGCGTCCCGAGTTGACGTCGATCGCGACGAGGGCTTCGGCCTGGTCGAACACGATCGAGCCGCCCGAGGCGAGCTCGATGCGGCGCGCGAAGATCTTCTCGAAGTCGCTCTCGACGCCGTACGCGTGGAACACGGGCCGCGGGCCGGTGTAGAGCTTCACGCGCTCGACGTTCTCCGGCATCAGCTGCCGCGTGAAATCGACGATCTGGCGGTGCACTTCCGGATCGTCGACGACGACCGCTTCGGTCTCCGGCGTGAAGAGGTCGCGCACCGTTCGGATCGCGATGTCGGATTCTTGGTAGAGCGGCGCCGGACCGTGTCCAGTCTTGAGGCGCGTCGAGAAGCTCTCCCACACCCCCTTCAGGTAGTCGAGGTCGCGCTTGAGGTCGGCCTTCGACCGGCCGATGCCGGCGGTGCGCACGATGACCCCCATGCTCGGCGGGACCTCGAGCTGCTGCAGGATCTTCTTGAGCCGCCGCCGTTCCTTCTCGTCTTCGATCTTGCGGCTGACGCCCGTGCGCGACATGCACGGCATGAGCACGAGATAGCGGCCGGGAATCGAGATGTACGTCGTGAGCGTCGGCCCCTTGTCTCCGATCGCGTCCTTCGTCACTTGGACCACCACGGTCTCTCCCTTGCGAAGGAGATCCGTGATCGGAAGTCGCGGGCGCGCACGGAAGCGGCGAGCGTGATCGGAGCGCGACTTCGGACGCCGCTTCGTCTCCGCCGGGCCGGTCTCACCGGCGTCGTCGTGCGAGTCGACGTCGAGGATCTCGTCGGGGACGTTGGGCTGAGCCGTGTCGGCGTCGAACTCCTCCATGTCGACGTTCGTCGTGAGGAGCTTGTCGATGCTCCAATCCTTCTCGCCGTAGGCCGAGATCACGTCGGACGTGTGCAGGAACCCGTTGCGCCCCTGCCCGAAGTCGACGAATGCGGCGCCGATCGCGGGCTCGAGGTTCACCACGCGACCGCGGTAGATGTCGTTGACGACCGAGTTCTGGCTCTTCACGGTCATCTGGAAGTCGATGATCGTCTCGTTCTCGACGACCGCGACGCGCTGCTCTTCGGGGTCGGCCGCGTTGACGAGGATCAGCGTCTTGCGCGCCGGCTCCGCGATCGGCTGTGCGTCGACTTCCCGCGCGGCGGTCTCGCGTCCGCGCTTGTCGCGGCGCCGGGACTTCTTCCGCGATCCGTCGCGCTGGGCTTCGGGCGCCGGCGGCGCCTCGACCGCGGGCTCTCCGATCTCCTCCGCGTCCGCGGGGAGATCGGGCAGCTCGGGAAGATCGTCGTCCTCACCCGGGATCCACTCGACTTCGACCGGTCGCGCGGCTTCGCGGCGCCGGCCGCGTCCGCCTCGGCCACCGCGACGGCGACGCTTCGGACGACCGCTCCCGTCGGTCGCGCCGTCGCTGGGTCGGAACGCTTCGCGTTCCCGTCGAGCGCGGTCGTCGATGCGGGGCGATTCGTGGTCGCCGGCGGGCGGCGGCTCCGGCTCGCTCGACGGTGCGCTCTCGGGCCTCGGCCCGCGCTGGCCACCGCGCTTGCCGCGGCGACGCCGGCCGCGGCGTCCGCGTCCCCCCGCTTCGTCGGCGCCGCGATCCGGCGCGGATTCGCGAGGTTCGCTCTCTTGGGGCGCGACGATCGCGCTCGCCGCGGCGGAGTCGGGCTCACCGGGAGGATCTCCCGCCTGCGCGCCGTCGTCGTGAGGTGCACCGGCGCGCGCTCTGCGCCGGCGCCCGCCGCGCGAGCCCCGCCGGCGCTTGGGCCGCGGTGTCGCGTCGGATGCGCCGAGCGGGGTTGCGATCGCGTCGCCGGCCGCGCCCGCTCCGTCGCGTGTCGGCAGCTCTTCGAAGGAGCTCGACGACTCCGATCGGGCGAACAGCCGCGCGGTCGAGCGCGGCGCCGAGCCGCCGTGCATCGGAGACGCCAGCGGCGGTCGCGAGTAGAGGGATTCAGACTCCGGAGTGGAGTATGGGAAGGACTTGGGGAGTCCGTAAGCGTCCGAGATGGGTTCGGAGGGCATGTCCATGGTTGATGTCTGGACTGCAGCCTCTCACTCGCCGTCGTTGCACCGAGTGCACCGGCGCCGCCACGAAATCGTGCGATGCCCTTCCGCGGCGCCGCTGCGCGAATCGGCAGCGGACTCGAATGTACGCGGCACCGGACGGATCGCCCGGGCTGCGGCGCGACGCAGAGCGCCGCGCGAGTCGCGGAAGGTGGCGAGCTCTAGAAGAGAGCTGCAAACCGTTGTTCCTTGAGCTTGGGGAGGCGCACCTGCGCCTCACTTTGGGTTTGGGGAGGCGCACTCGCGCCTCGCGTTGGGTGTACTTTGGCGACGCCCCGCAGCGGGACGCCGATGTTCGAATCGAGCGCTGCGCTCAGCCGGAGGTCGAGCGCGGCGGCCCACACCCGGTGCCGGCCCCGTCCGAAATCGAGCCGAGCGTGTGCGCCTCGACGCGGGTCCCGGGCGGGTCTGCGGACCCGAGCGGTGCCCCATGGTTCAAAATCGCAAGCCCCGAGTCGAACCCCAATTGGGCAGAATCGAGTACTTTCCGAAAACTTGACGCTCGCAGAGTGCGCAGCGGGCCTCTCATAGGGCCCGCCCGCACCGCCTGCTAGGTGCTTCTATTCAGGAATGGCGACCGGGCTGGGATCCGCCGCGGAAGCATCCCGGAAGTTCGACTGGGTCAGCTGCTCCAGCTCTTCCTTGAGGTTCGAGCGGCGGCGGCGGAGCTCCTGCTCGAGGAGCAGCTGCGTGTCCTCGCTCGAATGGACGATCGTCGGAGTGATGAACACGATCAAGCTGCGTCGCTCGCGGTTCTTCGCCTGGTGTTTGAAGAGCTCGCCGAGCAGCGGGATCTTCGAGAGGAAGGGGACCGCCGTCTTGGTCTCGACTTCCGTGTCCGAGGTCAGCCCGCCGATGACCGCGGTCTGACCGGATTCGAGCATCATCGTCGTCACGATCGTCGACGCGCGCGTGCGCGGCAGCGCGATCGAGCCCTCGAGACCGGACGCGCCGACGGTGAACACGTCGAAGCCCGGCGGAGCCAGCGTCGACGTTCCCGTGCCCGAGAGGCTCGTCTCCTTCGGGATGATTTCCATCATCACGTTGTCGGTGCCGGGGATCACGTTCGGACGGATCAGGAGCTGGAAGCCGACCTCGACCGGCGAGCCGCCCGCTTCTTGGACCGAGAGCTGCAAGCCACCGGATTGCCCCTGCTCCGACTTCGCTTCCGCGTAGCGGATGGTCTCACCCACGAAGATCGTCGCGGCGTTGCCGTCGAGCGCGATGATCTTGGGCGCTTGGATGACCTCGGATCGCGTGTCGCGCTGCAGGAGGCGCAGCGTCGCCTGCACTTGCTGGAACGACAGTGCGCCGAAAACCGTGTCGGGGATGACGGTCGTGCCGCCGTTGAGCAACGGATCGACGTACGGTCCCTGTCCGTTCGGACTCGCGATCAGCCAATCCTCCCAGCCGCCGCCGCCTTCGTTGAACGGAAAGGTGACGGGGATCGAGCCGCCGGTCAGCGTGACCTGCGGACCGCTGTCGCCGTAGTCGACGCCCAAGTTCAGGATGTCGCCGTTCGTCGTCGACACGAACTTGACGTCGCAGAAGACCTGCAGCGGCTCGACGTCGAGGCGCGCGATCATGTCGCGGACCGCGTTGTGCACTTGCGTGGTGTCGCGCACGATGACGACGTTCTGGGCGTCGATGTAGTCGAGCTGCCCGGCGGAGCTGAGGGCCTTGCCCAGGGCCTGCAGCACGGTGAACGTCTTCATCACGTCCTGCGTGGTGGCTTGCTGCTGCGCGGCTTGCAGGAACTCCGACTTGATCAACGGCTTGTAGACGCTCTTCGGCCGCAGGTAGCGCAGCTGGTACGTGCGCGTCTCGAGCTGGTCCTGCAGCGTGCGCGGGTCGACGACGCGGAGAAGTCCCCGGTTCTCCTCGACGACGGTGAACGCGAGCGTCTTGGCGACGACTTCGAGCGCGTCGCGCCAAGGAACGTCGGTCAAGCGCACGGAGATGTTCCCTGCGACCTCGGGGCCGACGACGATGTTCGCGCCGCTGACCTTGCCGATCGCGTCGATGACCGAGCGGATGTCCTGGTCCTGGAACATGAAGTTGACGCGCTTGGGACGCGTGACCGCGAGCACTCCCGCGGTGCGCTCCTCGACGACGCAACCGGCCTTCTCCGCGACGAGATCGAGCGCGTCGCGCCAGGGCACGTCGGTCAGCTCGATCGAGATCGGCTCCTGCGCGATCGGCTCCTCGGGCGAGGGCGCGATCACGACGACGTTCGCTCCCGAACGCTCGCGCAGGTGCGCCACGACGTCCTCGAGCGGCTGGTCCGCGATGCGCAAGTTCACGCGCGCGTCGAGACTGGGCGCCTGAGCGTACGTCGACGCGGCGAACAGAGGCACGAACACGAGCGCCGCCACAACTGCTTTGATCTTATTCACTGACTTCTCCCAACTCAGATCCGTCTGGGAACGGGTGCCCCCGGGCTAGAAGCGCCGGGCGAAGATGACTCCGCGGAAGATGAACTCGATGGCGTCGGTGCGGATCGCGTGAACCATGATCTCGTAGTTCAGCATGTCTCCGACACCGAGCGACTTGCCGTTGATGACCGCCACCGGCGGCAAGTCCTGGACGATCGCGATCCCCGTGATGTCGAGCTCGATCTTCTCGAAATCGAGGATCGTGCGCGCCTCGTGCGCGAGCTCGCGCAGCCGATCGACGAGCGGCTTGCGCAGCGGATCGCTCTCGACGAGCGCCAGCCGCGAATCGATGACCTCGAACGCCTCGAGCATCAGCTTGTACTCGCCCTGCTCCTGGTGGCGGATCATCGTCTCCTCGATCTCCCGCAGCGCGTCGTTCGACGGACCGTTGCCCGCTTCGTACGCGACGAGCTCCGCGCGCACCAGCGTGATCACGTCGCTGACCTCGCTCTGCAGACGGCGCTCCGACGGCACGTAGCGGATGGAGTGCTCGGCCTCGATGCGGCGGACGTCCTCCTCGAGCGCGGTCAGCGTGTCCTCGAGATCCGAGCGGATCAGCATGGATTGGATCACGTTGATCTCGGGATCCTTGACCTGCTTCCACTTGGCGAGCACCTCCTGCGCGCGGTCGCACAGGCCCTGCACGAGGTCCATCTGTTCCGGCACGGTCAGCGCGCTCTGCCCGTCGCCGAGCAGCGGCACGCGCGGATCGATCCAGGGGTCGCGCCGCCCGCGCGCGCCGCGGTAGCTGTACGTCGACAACTGCAGGCTCTGACGGCGGCGGTTGATCTCCCCCATCAAGAGGTCGCGCTTGCGCTCGTAGCCGTCGATGCCCACCGGCTTCGCGTCGTTCTTGGGCTCGTAGACGTACGTCTCGACGTCCATCTGCACGCGGTGCGACGGGAAGCCGTCGTTCTCGATCTGCATGCGCTGCGCGGCGGTCATGCGGATCGTCGGCACGCGCATGAACCGCGAGTGGCTCTCGATCATGTCCAGGAAGTCGAGCAGCTGGAACGTGTCGGCCTCGAACGACAGCGTGTACGCGACCTTGTCGAACCCGCTCTTGTCGCGCGCGTTCGTGGTCTTGCGCTTCAAGCCCGAGATGCGGACCTTCGACTCCTCGGAGAACTTCTGGAACGTGCGCACCAGGTTGTTCACGTCGTCGGTGTCGGGAAGGATCTGCTTCATCGTCTCGGTCAGCTCGCGCAAGACGATGACCTCGCGCTCCTGCGCGCCGGTGCCTTCGATCTCCTTGCGCGCGGCGGTGATGCTGCTGCTCAAGGTCGTGATCTCGTTGCGCGCGGCTTCGATCTTGCCGTACTGCATGTACACGAGCGCGCCGAGTCCGGCGGCGAGCAGCACTCCGCCGCCCGTGATGTACAACCACCAGGGACGCTCTTTCATTGCGGCTTCTCCACGGCTGCGCCGGCCGGCTCGGCGGCGGCGGGCTTCACCGACTTGTCGCTCTGCTGCGCCTTGAGGCGCTCGTCCGGGCTCTTGAGCGAGAGCGAGAGCGGGAACGCCCACACGACGGGCGGCACGAGCGTCTTGTCCTCGAGCGTCTGCGTTCCTTCCGGAGGCGCCGGGGGCAGGAAGTCGCTCATGAACGGCGATCCCTCGAGGTCCTCGAGGAAGTTCGCGACCTGCGCGAACTTCTCGGAGCCGGAGTGACCGCTCGCCGTGAGCTGACCGAAGTTCTTGCTCTTGCCGTCGTCCCCGGTCTGCGTGACCGAGAGGTCGTCGAGCCAGATCAGGTGGCGCTGTCCGTCACCGCCGCGGTTGACGACGTCGAGCAGCTCGTCGAGCTTCTTCGTCCACGACACGCGGCTCTTCGTGATCGACGCGAGCGTCGTCTCGCGGGAGAGGTACTGCTTGCCCTCGGTCTGCAGCGAGTGGAAGTAGTTGACCTGCGGGGTCAGGCCGTCCATCTCGGTCTGCAGCGCCGCTTTCTCGGTGTCGATCTCGGCTTGCACGCCGAGCGCGAGGTGTCCCCACCACGCGACGAGGCAAGCGTTGACCGCGACGGCCGCGCTGACGCCGAGCAGGAGCTTGATCGGCGTGCGCGCCTTCTTGCGGTACTGCTCGGGGAGTAGGTTGATGCGAATCATGCTGCACGCACTCTCGAGGCAAGGCCGACGGCGACCACGAGCGTGGGCGCCCAGGCTTCCAACTCTTCGACGTCGACGCGGTTGACGTCGACGCGCAGGCCTTCGAGGGGATTCCAGATGCGCGCGGTGCGCGCCGTGGCCTGCTCGATGTAGGTCGCCGCGCCGGGGGCGAGGACGCCGCCGCCCGACAGCAGGATCTCTTTGACGTGGACGCCCTCGTGGTGCTCGACGTAATCGAGCGACAGCGACAGCTCGCTGACGAGGTCCTCGAGCACCGGCCCGATCGCCGTGTTGACCTCGAGCTGATGCGAGTCGCTCGAGCGCTTGATCGCTTCCGCTTCGAAGACCTCGAGCCCCAGGCGCCGCGCGACGGCTTGCGTCATGTCGCCGCCGCCCATGTTGATCTCGCGGCTGAAGCACGTCTCGCCGCCGCAGAGCACGTTGATCGACGTGCGCGTCGCGCCGATGTCGACGAGCGCGAGCGCTTGCTCCTGGCCCTCTTCGAGCTCCTCCGCAGGCAGTCCGCACAGCTCCCACGCGTTCGCGAGCGCGAAGAGATCGATGTCGATCGCGACCGGCGTCAGTCCCTGGCCTTGCAGGAGCTGGATGCGCTCGTCGATCGCCTTCGTCTTGCACGCGGCGAGGAGGACCGTCTGCTGCTCACCGTTCTTCGACTCGCCGTCGCTCGAGCTGCCGGCGTTGCGCTTCAGCGCTTGGCAGTCGAGCACGACTTCGTCGAGCTCGAACGGCAGGTACTTGTCGGTCTCGAAACGGATCGCTTGCTTGAGATCGGCGTCGGGCATCTTGGCCATCGGCACGTAGCGCACGACGACCGACTGGCCGGACACCGACGACACGACCTTCTTGGTCTTGAACTTCCCTTCGCGGAACACCGTCGCCACGGCATCCGCAGGACTACCGCCGGGCGGGATCTCGACCCGCGAGAACCCCGTGATCACCGGCTCGGGACCTTCGAGGGACACTTCGACGGCCTTGACCACCGAGCTGCCCACGTCCAATCCGACGACGCGCTTGGAATTTCGGAACACGGATCTCCCTGACTCGATAGCGGGTGAGGCCGCGAGCCCTCCGAACCAGCTTCGGTCGGAGCGAGCTTGCGGCTGAGACCCCCCTTCGGCGCGCGCGGCCGCTTGGGTTTAGTCCAGTTCGCCGAATCCCGCTTCCACGAGGGCCACCAGTCGCGTCAGGAGGACGTCGGCGTCCTTCCCGCACGCACGGAAAGAAAGGGTGGCCTCGCACGGCGCGCCGAGCGTCATCAGCTCGAGGATGCTCTTCCCGTTGACCTCCGGGCCGCCGCAGCAGACGTAGAGATCGCTGTCGGACGCGAGCGCGAGCGACGCGATCGCGTGGCACGGCCGGGCGTGCAGCCCGCCTGCGTTCTTGAGCTTCACCTTCCGCGTGGCTTCCACCGCTGCGTCCGATGCGCCCGCCTCCGGTCGCGGGCGCGACGTGCGACCCTCTGCCGGATCCGGCATCAGAGCGCCGACATCTCCTTCAGCAGATCGACGAGCTCCGCCTTCGTCTTGACTCGGCACGCGAAGCGCCTGAAGTCGCTGTCGCGAGACAGGCGCGAGATCCAGCGCAGCATGTCGAGGTGACGCTCCGGGTCGTGCGTCTCGCTCTTTCCCTCGGGGCGCAGGATGGTGAACAGGATGTGCACCGGGGCTCCGTCGACGGCCTGCCACTCCAGGCCCTTTTCGTGAACGGACAGGTTGCACGCGACGCGCTGCAATCCGGTGATCTTGACGTGCGGGATCGCGACGTTCATCCCCAGCCCGGTGGAGCCGCGCTTCTCACGCTCGACGAGCGCCTTGAGCGCGTCGTCCTCGAGCTCCTTCGGGAGGACGCCGCCGCTGACCATGTTCTTCACGGCCTCGGCGAGCGCCTCCGTCTTGGTCGTCGCCTTGAGTCGAACGGCGCAGCTTTTCGGCTTGAACTGTTTCCAATGATCCATTCGGGGGACGTCGCGCGCGCGATCGCACTCAGCGCGAGGCGTCGCCGCGCCGGCGCCGCGCGGCGAGGTGCTTCTGGTTGTGCCGCTTGAGGAGCCGTTCCATCCGCTCGAGCGCTTCGTCGAGCGCGCTCGCGAAGATCGGCGCGCGAGCGTCGACGACGAGCACGGCGCCTTGACCCACGCCCGCGACGATCTCGACCCGGTGATCGTCGCCCTGACGCTCGAGCAGCGCGCGCATCGACACGGTGCGCTCGTAGAACTTCACGAGGTGCTGCAGCTTCTGCTCGACCTGATTCCGGACCAGGGTGGGATAGTCGTGGTGGAGGATGGAAACCTGGGTTTGCATAGGAGTCTCCGGGCGGATGAACTGCCGATCACGCGCAGGGCGGAGCTTCGCCGAGCCTCCGCGGCCACCCCGCGGAGCTCGCCGCCCGCCAGGCCGGATCGGCGGAATGCGCGATGAAACAAAAGTCGCGCGGTGCTTTCCCGCGGCGGACGCGCGCGGCGTTCCGACAGCCCCTACTCGCGTAGCGGGCCCCGCGCGTTTCTGCGGCAGCGATATCTCGATCCCGAATGCACCGAAGCGCGACGTCATCGCAGCCACGCTTACCTTATGACCATTGCGCCGTTTCGGTCAAGGGATCGGTCGCGCTCGGGCGACGCGCCGTCTCGCGTTCGAGCGGAAGACCGCTTCTCCGTACTGGACCGAAACCAGGTACAGCCCGGCCGCTGGCGCGGTCGCGCCGAGGATCTCGCGCCGTCCCTCGCCGAGAGCGCGATCGATGACGCCGGGTTCGAGCCGACCGCGACCGATGTCGAGCAGCGTGCCTGCGATCGTGCGCACCATGTTGTAGAGGAAGCCGTTCCCCTGCACGACGAAGGCGATGCGCTCCTGCGGCACGCCGACGTCGCGATGTACGTGGCGA